>NZ_JANEWH010000140.1:0-11191 GCF_028069715.1 Kluyvera sp. Awk 3
ACGTAGTAGATATATGATGTTCCTCTGGCCCTCGCTGGCAACGTGCTTTAGAGGTTCACGTTGCCAGTATTCATTCGCTCACCGCTTTACTGTTTTATGCCATTCTGCAAGCTCATTTCCTCTCCCGATGGCATTTTATTTCTCATTCTTTTCTTCCACATCATTTTCTCCTGAACTCACCACTCTGGCACTAACGGGAAAGTCTAACGCAGATTTTTTCACCGCCAGAGTGATGCGGGGCCGAGTCCCGAATGTTCTTTCATCAAGGAGAAACACATGAAAAAAACGATGTTAAGCGCGTGTTTTATGCTGGCGGCGGCTAATGCCATGGCCGCCGACGGTACCATCCATTTCACCGGTAGCATTACCGACCAGACCTGCAAGATCGACACTGGCTCCCAGAATCTACCGGTGAACCTCGGCAATGTTGCCCAGACCGCCCTTAACAGGGCAAAGGGGATGAGAGCGGCGCCAACGCAATTTACCATCAACGTGAGCGAGTGCCCGGAAACGGTCACCGGTGCAAATGTGAAATTTGACGGGACATCCGATAACAACGACCAGAGCCTGCTGGCGCTGGACAGTGGCACGGGCATCGCCACCGGGGTCGGGATCCAGATCGCAGATAAAAACGGCACGGCCATCCCGCTGCACTCCGCTTCATCCGACTACACCCTCGCAGAAGGCGCAAACGCGCTCGACTTTGTCGCCCGCTATGTCTCCACAGGCCCGGCGGTCACTACCGGTACAGCAAACGGTACCTCTGAGTTCACCATCATTTACAAATAACGCTGTGCCGTCGCGGGGTGCATTCTCCTCCTCCTACCCATGCGCCGCCGCATAACAGGGAGCGTTTCGCAGGGATGCGTATTTTTCGCCCGGAGATAACAAGATGAACAGGTATGCAGACGTTGCGCTGGCGCTATTACTGGCCTCCTTTACCGTGCAGGCGCAGGCCGGAATAGTGATTGGCGGCACACGCGTCATTTATGACGGAGATAAAAAAGAGACCTCCGCATCCATTCGTAATCCCGAGAAATCCAGTGTTTATCTGGTTCAAAGCTGGGTGGACAGCGGTGAGCAAAATGCGAAAGCGCCGTTTATTGTTACCCCGCCGCTGTTTCGTATTAACCCGGGTGAAGAGAATATCCTGCGCATTGTGCGTACCGGGGGAAACCTGCCGCAGGACCGGGAGTCGGTCTTCTGGCTGAATGTAAAATCCATCCCCGCGACTGATGACAGTAAACTCCGCACCAACGTGCTGCAGGTGGTGGTGAAGTCGCGCCTGAAGCTGTTCTACCGTCCCGCCGGGCTGGACGGTCGGCCTGAGACCGCTTATCACCAGCTCTCCGTCGCCCGCAGCGGCAACCGTCTTACTATCAGTAACCCTACCTCTTATTACGTCACGTTATTTACCCTGAAGGTGGACGGGCAGGAGATTAAAGACGCGGATATGGTGCCGCCGAAAGGCAGCGCGAGTTTCACGCTACCTTCGGCATCTGTCTCCAGCGTGAGCTGGCAGGCCATCAGTGATTACGGCGGCGTCAGCCAGACTGAAAGCCGCAGGCTGTGAGGGAGGAAGAGATGAAAAATCCAACTTCCCGGCTGATGGTATTTCTGCTGGCGCTGCTGCTGGTGATGGTTCTGCTGCTGGGGTATCTCCGTCACGCGGAGGCCCGTGAGATCTTCAACCCTCATGCATTGGAGATCGACAATCCCGGCCAGCCGGTGGCGGATTTATCCACCTTTGCTGAAGCCGACGGCCAGCTACCTGGCACTTACAGGGTCACGGTCTACGTGAATGGTGAACGGCAGGGACAGGCGCAGGATATTGCGTTTATCTCCGGGCCGGACAAAAAGCTCAGCGCACAGGTCACGCCCGCGATGCTCAAAGCCTGGGGCGTCAAAACGGACGTCTTTCCCGCGCTGGCGGCGCTACCCCCTGAAAAGCCGCTGGAAAATATCGGCCACTACATCCCGATGGCCACCACCGATTTGCGTTTCAGCCAGCTGCAGCTGAATGTGAGTATCCCGCAGGCGGCAATGGATGCCAGCGCCAGAGGCGCGGTGGATCCGTCTGAATGGGACGAAGGGGTGCCTGCCGCGCTGCTGAACTATAACCTCAGCGGCAGCAATACCTGGCGCAACGGGGAAAACGGTTCTGATGACAACTACTACGCTAACCTGCAAGGCGGCCTGAACCTCGGCGCGTGGCGGCTGCGCAACTATTCCACCTGGAATTATGATGACGAAAACGGCAGCCACTGGGATTTGGTGAACACGTATCTCCAGCGGGATATCCAGCGCCTGAAAGGGCAGCTCACGCTCGGCGACAGCTACACCCCGTCGGACATCTTTGACAGCGTGCAGTTTCGCGGCGCGCAGCTTGCCTCTGACGATAACATGCTGCCGGACAGCCTGCGCGGGTTCGCCCCGGTGATCCGCGGTATTGCGCAGTCGAACGCCCAGGTGACCATTAAGCAGAATGGCTACATCATCTACCAGAGCTATGTTGCGCCGGGGGCGTTTACCATCACCGATCTTTACCCAACCTCGGGCAGCGGTGACCTGGAAGTGACCATCAAAGAAGCGGATGGCAGCGAACGTACCTTCATCCAGCCTTTTTCTGCGGTACCGATTATGCAGCGTGAAGGGCATCTGAAATATGCCCTCACCGCCGGGAAGTACCGGAGCGGCAATGAGGACAGCGACGAACCGCAGTTCGGCCAGGTGACCGCGATTTACGGCCTGCCGCATGCCATCACCGTTTATGGCGGTACGCTGTACTCGGAGGATTACCAGTCCGGCGCGGCGGGGCTGGGTTTTGGCCTTGGCGAGCTGGGTTCGCTTTCGGCCGATATTACCGCCGCGCATACCACCCTCAACAACGACGAGACCCACGACGGCCAGTCGTACCGGGTTCAGTACTCGAAGGATTTTCAGACCACCGATACCAGCTTCACGCTCGCGGCTTACCGTTATTCCACGGAGGGTTTCTACACCTTCCAGGAGGCGAACGATTTGCGTTCGGACAGCGATGATGGCTGGCGGATGACATACAACAAACGCCAGCGGCTTCAGCTGGATCTCAGCCAGAGCGTAGGCAGCTACGGATCGATTTTTGTCTCCGGCTACCAGCAGGATTACTGGAAAGAGGACGGTTATGAACGCACCCTGAGCACCGGCTGGAACGGGAATATTAACGGGATCAGCTACAGCATCACCTACAGCTACAGCGATTACCCGGAAAGTACCCAGCCTGCCGATCAGCAATTGGCCTTTAATATCCAGGTGCCGCTCAGCAAATTCCTCTCCGGCGAGGCGGCAAATAACGCCTGGGCCAGCTACAGCGTCAACACCGCTAAACATGGTGATACCCGCCAGCAGGCCGGGCTCAACGGCACCCTGCTTGCTGACAACAACTTAAGCTACAGCCTCCAGCAGAGCTACACCAACCATGGCGTCGGTGGTTCCGGCAATATCAATGCCGATTACAAAGGCGGACAGGGGGAAATCACTGGCGGCTACAACTATGACGACGATACGCAGCAGGTCAATTATGGCCTGAAGGGCGGCGTGGTGGTTCATCCGCACGGGCTCACCCTTTCCCAGCCGCTCGGCGAGTCGCTGGCGGTGGTCAGCGCCCCGGGGGCGGATGAGGCGAAGGTGCAGAACAACACCGGCGTTTACACCGACGGACGTGGCTACGCGGTGGTGCCGTACGTTAACCCGTACAAGAAAAACCGTATTGCGCTGGATACCAGCACGCTGGGCGATGAGGTGGATATCGACACCGCTGTGCAGACCGTGACGCCAACGCAGGGGGCGGTGGTGATGGCGGAGTTCAACACGCGCGTTGGGCGACGGGTGCTGATGACGCTACTGTATCGCGGACTGCCGGTACCGTTCGGCGCGCAGGCGAAGCTGAAAGAGGGGGGGAGCGGCATTGTCGGCGACGACGGCCAGGTATATCTCACTGGCGTGCCGGAAGCGGGCGAGATCGCGGTGAGCTGGAACGGGGCGCAGCAGTGCGTGGTGCATTACCGTGCCGGAAACGTTCCGGTCGTGGAAATAGCGCAGGAGTGCCGGGAATGAGTCGCTTAGCTAAATCGAGTTGTGCGTTTCTGATCCTGTGGCTGATGAGCTTTGGTGCACAGGCTGCCTGCGGATTTTCATCCGGCCTGACTTCTGAAGTCACGGGCTATCTCAGCTTCGGCAATGTGATAGTTCAGCGGGATGCACCGGTGGGCAGTGTCCTCTCCACGGTCACAACGGGGGCCTATAACGGCAGTCAAACGATTGCCGGTTGCTCAGAGCCCTGGACCTACCGCTGGGAACTGAGTAAATGGGGAACACTGAGTACTCTTGGCAGCAATATCTATAACACTAATATTTCCGGAGTGGGTATCCGATTAACTAACACCACTACTAATAAAGTGATTCCTTACGACCAGAGCGTAGGCGCGAATACTTATATTTACATCGGTAGTAATGGCATTAAAGCTGAGCTTATCAAAACGGGGGATATTACAGGCGGGACGCTGAATAACGGTATGCTTGCGCGAGCTTCCGTGGTGAATCAGTTCTATTTTGCTAATGCCACCCTGAATGGTACGAACACCATTACGTCAGTTGCCTGTAGCGTCACGACACCGGATGTTAACGTGAAGCTGGACCAGCATAAAAAATCTGAATTCACGGGACCTGGCTCTGCCACGGCGTGGCAGGCATTCAACATTGCGCTGGATTGTAACAAGAATTCCCGCATTAACGTCCGGATCGATGCCACTCAGGATCCGTCAAATGTTGCCGGTGTGATAAAGCTGGACAACGCGGCAGGCGATCTGGCGGCGACGGGGATTGGCGTCCAACTGTACTTTGTGCCGGATAACAGCGCGGTGCAGTTCGGGCAAACGAAATTCTATTACACCTCACCGAATGGCGGTTCTGAAACGGTGCAGCTTAAGGCGCGTTATTACCAGACAACGTCTGCGATCACTGCTGGTGAGGCTAACGCCACGGCAACCTTCACGCTGACTTACCAGTAACCGCCCGGGGTCATCATATGAAAAAAATCATCTGCTTATTATTGCTGATAATGGCTATTGCGCCATTGGCTGAGGCCAGTTGTTCCTTTTACAGCGGCGTGTCTGGAGAAGTGCCCGGCTATCTGAACTTTGGCAATGTGGTTGTCCAGCGCGATGCGCCGATCGGCAGCGTCATCGCGACGACGGTGACCGGCGCTTATAACAACGGTAATGCCATCGCGGGCTGCAAGCGGGAGGCCTGGACCGCTCGCTGGGAGCTGACGCAATGGGGAACGCTGAGTGGCTATGGCAACGGCGTCTACAATACCAATCTCGTCGGAGTGGGTTTACGCCTGACCACTGCTCAATCAGGCAAAGTACTGCCGTATGAAGCCAGCTATCCCTACAATGCCGGGGGCTCATGGGCCTCCATTCCAGGAGATGGGATCAAGGGAGAACTGATAAAAACCGGGGATATTACCAGTGGCACCTTAACCAACGGGGTACTGGCGCGCGCTTCGGTCGTCAACCAGTTTTACTTTGCTAACATCACGCTAAACGGAACCAACACCGTCACCTCTGCCGCCTGCTCGGTAACATCGGTGGATGAGCCGGTCCAGCTTGGCGATCACAACAAGCGGGAGTTCAGCGGCGTCGGCTACACCACGGACTGGAAGGGATTTAATATCGTGCTGGACTGCAATAAAAGCGCGCATATTTATGTACAGATTGATGCCACCCGGGATGCGTCGAATGCGCCAGGCGTGATGGCCATCGATTCCGAAAGCGGCAGTACCGCGGCGACGGGCGTTGGGGTTCAGCTTTACTTCGCGCCGGACAACAGTGCGGTGCAGTTCGGGCAGGTAAAGGATTATTATACTTCGCCTAATGGCGGGATGGAGACCGTTCAGCTCAAGGCGCGTTATTACCAGACGGCCTCAGCGGTGACGGCAGGGCCCGCCAATGCCACGGCGACGTTTACGTTGACGTATAAATAGCTACCTGAACAATTTTAAAGGTTTTAGACTAACCCTCTGTTTATCAGGGAAGATGATAATGTCCCAATATTGGTGGAAAGATCTTTTTGATCGCAATAATAACTGGCAGGGTCTGGAGCTGACACTCAAGAGCAGCCAGAGGACCGACGTGGCAATGGAAATGCTAAGTGGTCGGTATGGGCGAATGGCGCTACAGGTCTCCGGGAAGACATTATTCTGGGCATCAATGTTGAAAGATCATTCCGGTGTCTGGTTGGTGTTTAATGCCGATCATTCTGCTTGCCAGACATTATTACCGGCTGTCACATCTGAAGATATTGAGGGGATTAAAAGCAAAGGCGAACGGGCCTGGACAGGTGAATGGTGTCGCTATTTTTCCCGGCAATTAATGAATGCGCCAGTGCCTCTTCTGTCTCCTCGCCGATGGCTGATAAGGCCGATGGAGGCCAAATATTCATTACCAAAATTATCCGGACAGCGTGTTCCTGTAAATAGCTGGCGTTTTGATGCCCCAGAAAGCAGCGGGAATATCGGCTGTAGCTGGACGCTCTACGGCGAAGATTTTCCTGATTTGGTCAATCCTGACAAAGTCAGATTAGTGGACTGGTGGTGGGGAGGTAGCCTGCTACTTGGGCGTTATTCGATACAACCTGATGCCGGAAGGTTGAAATGGTGGCGTAAAAAATGCCGTGAGGGTGCGCTGCCTCCAGTACTTGTCTGGTATATAGCAGGGCTGGGATCATTTGTTATTCTTGATGGTCATTATCGTTTGCAGGCAGCGATTGCAGAAGAAATTCCACCTTCATTTCTGGTGCTCAGCGAATTGCAGGAACGGGATTTTGCTACCGATCAAGACCATCGTGCCCGTATTGTCCGGGCTTTAGAACAGCAGCTCAAAAATCCTAAGTGCAAAATCGATGGTGTAAATCAGACGCTGATTAATCTTTATGATACACGCTATCTTTATGCCTCAACCCATAGCCGCGCGACGCTCGGCGAAGGAACGCGCTGGGCACAGGAGTTAGAAAACTATCTGCAACGGCATCAGTTGGAAGACTATCGGGACAGGATACTTAATGGCGTTAACGATGAATGCTGAATTAAGGATAACAAATGGCGGCATTCTTTAGGGAATACAGAATAAACGGGCTTGCGGATACCAGCATCCCTGCTGGCGACTATTTTAATGACACAGGTTTTTGACTCTCGAGACTCTGGTGTACCGCCTCACAAATACGGCTGACTGCCAGTCCGTCCACCGCGGTGACCGGGTACGGCGCTTTATGTATGACCGCCCGCACAAAATCATTGATCGGGTCGATACCAAAACCGCTGGCAACGCCGTTGCGGTAGTTGATGAAATAGCTGTTGGGCGTGAGCGTCATGCCCGGCGTGGTGATTTCCAGCCCGCGATGCTGTGAAGTGCTGCGGATATAGGTTGCCTCGCAGAGAATATCGATACGCCCGTCGTTGTCCTTCGGAAAGCCCTCCGGCAGCACCCACGAGTTTTCCACCACCCACGAACTGCCGTCGGCCATCGTCAGCAGGCTTTGCACGCTGTCGAAGGTGTCGAGGCCGCATTCAGCCATCAGCCGCTTCTGCCCGACGGCGTACACCGACACCACTTCCTGTCCGGAAAGATGGCGCACCAGGTCAAAGCAGTGTGAGCCGAGAAACCACACCGGGGAGCTTGCGCCCGCCCAGTCCAGCCACTCCGTCGGCACGCTGATGACATCGTCCATGCTGATATGCCCGCGCAGGATGCGCCCGGCTTCCGGCTTCTCCAGTTCGGCCTTAATGCGCATCACCGCCGGGTCCCAGCGTTTATGGAAATCGACGCCGACCAGCAGGTCCCGCTGCTGCGCCATCTCCACGATAAGCTCACATTCGCGTACCGAGGTGGCGAGCGGTTTCTCTGCCAGCACATGCTTGCCGTAGCGCAGGGCCGTGAGAATGGATTCGGTGTGGTAAGGATCCGGTGTTGCTACAGAGACCACATCGACAGCTTCCTCCTGTAACAGGACATCCAGCCGGGTATAGCCGATTACGCCGTAGGCCATGGCAAGGTCGTCGCAGCGTTCTGTATCGGTATCGCAGATGGCGACCAGCACCGTGTCCGGGTTATGGCGGTACGCGTTCATATGGTGTTTGCCGTAGATACCTGCGCCGACCACGGCGGCTCTGATTTTGTTCATCATTGAGTCCTCAGAATAAACCCAGGGAAAACAGCCAGCCGACTATTACCGCAAGTGGTCCGGTCAGTTGTCTCGACAGCAGAAAGGCGGGTACACCTTTTGCGATGGTCTCCGGCTTTGCCTCCTGCATCGAAAGGCCAACAGGCACGAAGTCGCAGCCGGCCTGCACGTTGATGGCAAACAGGGCGGGTAGGGCGAAGGCCGGAGATATCGCACCCGCACCAATCTGCGTACCAATCATCACGCCAATCACCTGCGAGATGGCCGCGCCCGGCCCGAGCACCGGGGAGAGGAACGGAATGCCGCAGATAAGCGACAGCAGCACCAGCCCCCACAGCGAGTTCGCCAGCGGCGTCAGGGCGTGGGCAATCAGGCTGCCGAGTGCGGTCTCCTGCACCAGCGCAATCAGCAGTGAGACAAAGGCCATAAACGGGATGACGTTGCGCAGCGACACATCCACCGCCTCACGGCTGGCGGCGAACAGCAGGGCGATAACGTAGCCGACGGCGGTGCCGGTACGCTCGATCATGCGCACCAGCTTCTCCGCACCATGGGGAGGTGGCGGAGTGGTGGTAATGACTGGCTCCGGAGATGGAACTGGCTCAGGCTCGCCGTCCGGCGCTTCGGCAGTATCCACCAGAACCAGCTGTTCCATCGTGACGCCGGAAACGTAGTTATCCTCGGTAATAAAGTGCGCCAGCGGTCCGGCTCGCCAGGTGGGGAGCACGTTGATGGTCGGAATGCCCTTCTGCGGGTACAGGCCGCAGCGCAGGGACCCGGCGCAGTTTATCACCACGCACAGGATGTCGTTATCAGGCGGGATATCGGCAAAACCGTTGACGATTTCCGATTCGGTGAGTGCGCCAATTTCTATCGCAACGGGATGGATTTCCCGCCCGGTCAGCGACAGCACCTTTTTGCCGCTGCCAACGGGCAGCCACAACCCTTTACCGTAGCCACCGGGACCGGGAGGAATAAGCACCGTGTTCATGGCCGCCCCTCCTCAATCACCAGATTGCCGTGCAGGTCGCGCAGGTTCGGTACCGGGCCGGAGAGATGGACCGCACCGACGTGGCAGGGGTTCAGGTCACCATTGAACACCAGCGTCAGGTGGCAGAGTTCAAACAGCGCCTGCTGTGCACCTTTGCCAACACTGGTCACCAGATAATCATGGCCCGCCAGCAGCAGGCGGTCGCCGGGGAGTATCATCAGGCTCTCTTCCCGGAACGACGGCTCCAGCGACAGGGAGTAATCGAGGCAGTCTTTCGGCCCGTTGCTGTCGAAGGTGATGAGCATTTTGTCGGTGAGGCCGTCGGCGACAAACAGCCCGATAGCGACGATACGTGCGCAGTAAATCATCATGGCGCATTCCCCCGTTTGCTGAGCCGCAGGAACAGGTACTCGGTGATAATCCCGCGAATCAGGCCAATCAGCATGGCAGCGGCGATATAGCGCAGCGCCAGTGAGGTAACGGGCAGGCCGAGTGCCTTAACCCCCGCAGCCACGCCGAGCCAGACAAACAGCTCTGATGGCACCACATGGGGAAACAGGCTGGTGAGGGGATGGGCGGTGGTGCCGAGCGCATCTTCATAGCCGGGCTTGCTCTTCTCAGGTAAGAGTTTGCCGAGGGTCAGTGCGCCGGGGCTGCTCATAAAGAACCAGCCGAGCACCGGCAGCACGCCGTAGGTGAGGATACGCGAGCGGCCGAGCAGGGCGGCGACTTTCTCTATTCTGACGGTGCCGACCAGCTTCATCAGGAAGTTGATGGCCAGCAGCAAGCAGATGAGCATCGGGATAAGCCCCGTCATCATGTCGAGGAAGATTTTGCCTGCGGCCTGGAACAGGTGGATAAAGCCTTCAGCCAGGGAGACCAGAAACATGGCGGCCTCCTGCGATGGGTATGATGGAACATGGTTGTGGTTCGGTATGCATAAACAACTCTCCTGTCAGGTGTCGTTGGTTAATGCGTCCTGCCACTCACAGCGCGGGTCGTTATGTCCCGGAGTTGTCGGTTGTTGTCATCGGGTGAAGCGGTTTTCGGGGTTCACGTTTGTTATTGGCATTGAGGTAACGGCCTGGCCAGATCTCTGACGGATGCAAGTCGAGCGCGATGGCAATCAGCCACTCTCCTTTTGGCCACGGGCGCGTCAGGGTATTCGACAGCGTTGACGAGGCCAGCCCCGCTTCCCGCGACAGTTTCGCCAGACTGGTACCGCGCTTGTGTAAGGCGGCAACGATGTCAGCGGGGTGCCAGTCTTTTTTAGCCATTTCGTTTACCTCCATTGTTGACTATGAGTCACAAATGTATGCTAGCACGCTTTTTATGTGACTCATAGTCCGTGGATCAATAATCAACGAAGATTGATGCTGGCTAGATGGAAAAGACGGGATCAATCAAAAAGGTACTGGGCAACAGAATCAGGGCGCTACGCAATGAGATGGGCCTGTCCCAGGAAGCTTTTGCTGATAAATGCGGCATCGATCGCACCTACATGAGTGGCATTGAGCGAGGAGTAAGGAACCCCACGCTTGTTGTCATTTGTGCAATTTCAGACGGTCTGGGGATGGATCTCAGCCATTTATTTATGTTTGACGATACCGCAGAAAAAGACGGCGAATTAACGGATTGTGACTCATAGTCCGTGGTCTGATAAGCAACGTAAGTTCATTTTATCTGGATGAAAAATACATCCAGTATTCAGGCGCAGTTTGGTGCGCATCTCAAAAAACTCAGGCTCCAGTCAGGCCTGTCTCAGGAAGCATTTGCGGATAAGTGTGGGCTTGATCGTACTTATGTGAGCGGTATTGAGCGGGGGGTAAGGAATCCAACCCTTGAAGTACTAAATGTTTTAGCTCAAGGGTTAGAAATTGAAATTAAGAATTTATTTGAATTTAAATAAACTATTAATTGGTAATGTTAGGGATTACGTTTTTATTTGAAATGTTTCTCATTTCTTTAATGTATCCATCG
>NZ_JANEWH010000141.1:0-11050 GCF_028069715.1 Kluyvera sp. Awk 3
AAATTCATCTAATTTTTAAATCAATCATGCACAAAACCACCCTTGAACAGTGGGCGCTACTGGAAAAGGTAGTCGAACTGGGCAGTTTTGCGAAAGCCGCGGAGGAGACGCACCGCAGCCAGTCGTCGGTCAGCTATAACCTGTCGCTGCTGCAGGAGCGGCTGGGCGTGGCCTTGCTGGTCCCCGAAGGTCGCCGCGCGGTGCTGACTCCGGCGGGCGAGCTATTGCTGGGCCAGGTGAAGCCGCTGCTCAAAGCCTTTGCCTGGGTAGAAACTCGTGCCGCCACGTTACGTGAAGGCACGCGCACGCGGCTGGATTTGGTGGTCGACAGCATTTTCCCGCGTCAGAGACTGTTCGCCATTCTGCGCCAGTTTCAGCAGCGCTACCCACAAACGCAGGTGCGGCTAACCGAGGTGCTGGAGAACGCCAACGACGCCGATAACGTGCAAGCGGAGGCGGACGTGATGGTGCTGACGCGCCGTCAGGATATTACCGGCCGCGGGGAATGGTTGATGAATATCGATTTTGTCGCCGTCGCGCATCGGGATCATCCTCTATTTCAGCAGGCAGGCCCGCTTAGCGACGAACAGTTGCGCCCCTGGCCGCTGATCCGCATTGCCGACAGCGATAGCAGCCGCCAGGAGACGCACGATGCGTGGACCTTCTCAACGATTGATGCCGCCATTGATGCCGTATTGTATCAGGTGGGATATGGCTGGTTGCCGGAGGAGAGAATCCAGGAGGAACTGGCACAGGGAATATTAAAGCCGCTGCCGCTAAATCATGGCGTACGCCGCGCAACGCCGCTGCATCTGATCGTCAAACGAGATTTAGCCCCGCTCGACGAACAGGTGGAGATGCTGCTGAAGCTGTTTAGCCAGCAGCATTAATACGTTTACTCCGCCAGCGCCTGCGCACAAGCCCAGGCGCTCGACCACGCCCACTGGAAGTTATAGCCGCCCAACCAGCCGGTAACATCCATCACTTCACCGATAAAGTAGAGCCCTGGCGCTTTCTTCGCTTCCATGGTGCGCGAAGAGAGTTCGTTGGTATCCACACCGCCGAGGGTCACTTCCGCCGTACGGTAGCCTTCGGTGCCGTTCGGCTGAACGCGCCAGTTTGTCAGCGTCTCAACCAGCGTCTGTTGCTCGCGCACGTTAAGCTGCTTAAGGGTCACGTCGGGAACCTGGCCCAACTGTTGCAGACACTCCACCAGACGCTTCGGCAACTGCATCGCCAGCGTATTTTTCAGGCTCTGGTTCGGATGCTCGGCGCGCTGCGCATCAAGGAAGTCCGCGAGATCGATGTCGGGCAGCAGATTGATGGTGACGAATTCGCCAGCCTGCCAATAGCTCGAAATTTGCAGCACTGCCGGGCCAGACAGGCCGCGGTGGGTGAAAAGCAGACTTTCGCGGAACACCGTGCCGTCTTCAGCGGTAATCACCGACGGGACGGAGACGCCGGACAATACCTGAAACTGCTCCAGCATCGGCTTATGCAGGGTGAACGGCACCAGCCCGGCGCGAGTCGGAAGCACCTTCAGGCCGAACTGTTCGGCAATTTTATAGCCGAACGGCGAAGCGCCCAGCCCCGGCATCGACAGGCCGCCGCTGGCAATCACCAGTTTATCGGCGGCCACGGTATCGCCGTTGAGCTGTAAGGTGTAGCCCTGCTCGTCACGAGCGACGTTGAGGATTTCGCTGCGCAGACGCATCGTGACATTGCCCTTCTCGCATTCCGCCACCAGCATCGCGACAATTTGCTCGGCAGAATCATCGCAGAAGAGTTGACCGAGGGTCTTTTCATGCCAGGCAATGCCGTGCTTGCCGACCATGTCGATAAAGTCCCACTGGGTATAACGCGCGAGGGCAGATTTACAAAAATGCGGGTTTTGGCTGAGATAGGCCGCGGGTTCGACATAAAGGTTAGTAAAATTACAACGGCCACCGCCAGACATCAGGATTTTACGCCCCGGTTTTTTACCGTTATCCAACAGCAACACGCGGCGGCCTGCCTGCCCGGCCATGGCTGCACAAAACATTCCTGCCGCTCCGGCACCCACTACAATGGCATCAAACCTTTCCACGCACTATCCTCAACATAGGTATTGTCGGGAAGTGTAAATTTTTCATGGATGTCATACCAGTGAAATCTCGACAAAGCCGACTTATCTGATTGATACAAGGGAAATATTTATTTTCAACCATTTAACGAATACGGATAAATATCAAAAAAAGTCGAGATTTCACTTTGCCCGCGCCGCCAATGTCCCTGATAATGCCGCGCGTTCATGTCCTCAAAATGGCGTAACGTCCTATGTTACATTTGTTTGCTGGCCTGGATTTACATACCGGGCTGTTGTTAGTTCTGGCGCTGGTGTTTGTTCTGTTCTACGAAGCGATTAACGGCTTCCACGATACGGCAAACGCTGTTGCCACCGTAATTTATACCCGTGCCATGCGCTCACAGCTTGCTGTTGCGATGGCCGCAATCTTTAACTTCCTCGGCGTTCTGTTGGGCGGTCTGAGCGTAGCCTATGCGATTGTGCATATGCTGCCGACGGATCTTCTGCTCAATATGGGCTCCGCGCACGGCCTCGCCATGGTCTTTTCCATGCTGCTGGCGGCCATCATCTGGAACCTTGGCACCTGGTATTTCGGTCTGCCTGCTTCCAGCTCCCACACGCTGATCGGCGCGATCATCGGTATTGGTTTAACCAATGCGCTGATGACCGGCACTTCAGTGGTTGAGGCGCTCAACATCCCGAAAGTGATTAACATTTTCGGTTCGTTGATTATCTCGCCTATCGTGGGTCTGGTTGTTGCGGGTGGTCTGATTTTCCTGCTGCGCCGTTACTGGAGCGGTACTAAAAAACGCGCCCGTATCCACCTGACCCCTGCTGAACGTGAAAAGAAAGACGGTAAGAAAAAGCCGCCGTTCTGGACGCGTATCGCTCTGATTCTCTCCGCCATTGGCGTGGCGTTCTCCCACGGCGCCAACGACGGTCAGAAAGGCATTGGTCTGGTCATGCTGGTCCTGATTGGCGTCGCTCCGGCAGGTTTCGTAGTCAATATGAACGCTTCCGGCTACGAAATCACCCGTACCCGCGATGCGGTCAACAACGTTGAAACCTTCTTCCAGCAGCGCCCAGATTTGCTGCTGAAAGTGGCAAGCAACGCTGAAAAGCTGACCCCGGAAGCCGAGGCTGCCGTTGAGTTTCACTGCCATCCGGCGAACACCATCAACGCGCTTGATCGCGCTAAAGCGATGCTGACCAACGTTGAGAGCTATGACAGCCTCTCCGTAGAACAGCGTGGCCAGCTGCGTCGTATCATGCTCTGCATCTCTGATACCACCGATAAAGTGGCGAAGATGCCGGAAGTCAGCGGCGATGACCAACGTCTGTTGAAGAAACTGAAAACCGACATGCTGAGCACCATCGAGTACGCGCCAGTCTGGATTATCATGGCCGTCGCGCTGGCTCTGGGTATCGGTACAATGATCGGCTGGCGTCGCGTGGCGACCACCATCGGTGAGAAAATCGGTAAGAAGGGCATGACCTACGCCCAGGGGATGGCAGCGCAGATGACCTCTGCGGTCTCCATCGGTCTGGCAAGCTATACAGGGATGCCGGTATCCACCACCCACGTCCTGTCGTCTTCCGTTGCGGGGACCATGGTCGTTGACGGTGGCGGTCTGCAACGAAAAACCGTGACCAATATCCTGATGGCCTGGGTCTTCACGCTGCCAGCGTCGATCCTGCTGTCCGGCGTGCTGTACTGGCTGTCTCTGAAGCTTATCTAAGCGCGTTTGGCACAAACAGAAAACGGGTCAGGAAACTGGCCCGTTTTTTTTACTCAGTGCCAAATCATCAGGGCGATTAAGCTAATCACCACCAGGCCACACAGGGAACTGGTCAAAATAAACTGACGACGAACCCGGTCACAGCGGCGAATAAACTCATCATCATGATGATCGCGATACCGCTGCCCGTAGATATACCAGACCAGGCGTATTTGTTTGCCCGGCTGACCGTGCGAGGTAAAGAAACCACCGCCGTCCACATACTGATAAAGCAAGGGATCGCAACCACGTAGTACAACCAATAATGCACGCAACGATGAGAAGTAGCGTGCCATATTTACCACACAAACGACACACAGGGCCCAAAACAGCGCAATCGTGCTGATCATAACTCCTCCCCGGCGACCAGTCCTCGGAGACCCCAGGACATCTCGCTCCCCAATAACCCACCAACACCTCAGTAAAAGAGTGCGATTCAGATCACGTTTATTTATCCGAACGGCTCATTAAATAGTGTAGGAGATCAGTTAAATTTTTTACCACAAGGTTAATCGTTATCAATACGTAAGATGGAAAAATTTGTTTAACTAATTGGCGAACCGGATGCATTGACGGCGCCCCAAGGCCGCTATAAGGTAGAAATATCTTCTACAATTAGGTCTTTAAGGGCAAACCCCGCGCAAGTCGCACGCAGGACGCGGGCAAGGGACAGCGCATGGGCTGTCTGGTCCAACAGTCATCGACAACTTTATGGAAGGAGTAACACCATGGCTTACAAACACATTTTGATCGCGGTCGACCTTTCCCCAGAGAGCAAAGTTCTGGTGGAAAAAGCGGTATCAATGGCTCGCCCCTACAATGCAAAAGTTTCGCTGATTCACGTCGACGTAAACTATTCCGATCTCTACACCGGGCTTATCGACGTTAATCTTGGCGATATGCAGAAGCGCATTTCCGAAGAAACCCATCACGCACTGACTGAACTGTCCACGAACGCGGGCTACCCGATCACCGAAACCCTGAGCGGTAGCGGCGACTTGGGCCAGGTGCTGGTTGATGCGATTAAGAAATACGATATGGACCTGGTGGTTTGTGGCCATCATCAGGACTTCTGGAGCAAGCTGATGTCATCTGCACGCCAGCTTATCAACACAGTCCACGTCGATATGCTGATTGTTCCGCTGCGCGACGACGAAGAAGAATAACTCTCGCGTTGAGCATCGTGAAACGCCTGCGCAAGCAGGCGTTTTTATTTCTATTAACCCGAAATTACTCCGCCGTTCCGGCATAAATATCAAAGCGATGTCCTTTGGTCACCACCGCGTTCGGCGTTGCCACGTCCGCCAGCGGCGGCGCGTAGTCCGGGCGCTTCACCACCACGCGTTTGGTGGCTAACCGGCGCGCGGGTTCAAGCAGGCCATCCGCATCGAGATCCGGCCCCACCAGCGACTGAAACACGCGCATCTCTTTTTTCACCAGCGCGCTTTTCTGCTTATGCGGGAACATCGGGTCGAGATACACCACCTGCGGGCGCGGCGTAATATCGGTTAACGCGGTCAGACTCGAGGCGTGAATCAGTTGTAAACGTTCCTGCAACCACGGGCCAATTTCCGCATCGGCATAGCCACGCGCCAGGCCGTCGTCGAGCAGCGCGGCAACCACCGGATTACGCTCCAGCATCCGCACGCGGCAGCCGACGGAGGCCAGTACAAACGCATCGCGCCCCAGCCCGGCGGTGGCATCAACCACGTCCGGCAGGTAATCGCCTTTGATGCCGACGGCTTTCGCCACCGCTTCGCCGCGACCGCCACCAAACTTGCGCCGGTGCGCCATCGCCCCGCCGACAAAATCGACAAAAATACCGCCAAGCTTCGGCTCGTCGCGTTTACGCAGCTCCAGATGTTCCGGCGTCATCACCAGCGCCATCAGGTTGTCGTCATCGTGCTCAAGCCCCCAGCGGGCGGCAAGAACAGATAAGGCGCCGTCTCCGGCGCCCGTTTCATCCAATAAACAAATTTTCACGCGAACAATCAGCCCTTGATGCCGTAATGCGCCAGCATGGCATCGAGCTGCGGTTCACGGCCACGGAAGCGTTTGAACAGCGCCATTGGCTCTTCGGAACCGCCACGGGTCAGGATGTTATCGAGGAACGACTGACCGGTTTCACGGTTGAAGATGCCTTCTTCTTCAAAGCGAGAGAACGCATCCGCGGCCAGCACGTCGGCCCACAGATAGCTGTAGTAACCCGCTGCATAACCGCCGGCAAAGATGTGGCTGAAGGCGTGCGGGAAGCGGCCCCAGGTTGGGCCCGGCACCACGGCGACCTGTTTCTTAATTTCCGCCAGCGTCTCGAGGACTTTCGCCCCCTGCTCCGGGTTGTACTGCGCGTGCAGGCGGAAGTCGAACAGGCCGAACTCCAGCTGGCGCAGGATAAACAGCGCGGCCTGATAGTTTTTCGCCGCCAGCATTTTATCCAGCAGTTCCTTCGGCAGCGGTTCGCCTGTTTCATAGTGGCCGGAGATAAACGCCAGTGCTTCCGGCTCCCAGCACCAGTTTTCCATAAACTGGCTCGGCAGCTCGACCGCATCCCATGGCACCCCGCTGATGCCGGAAACACCGGCCGTTTCGATGCGGGTCAGCATGTGATGCAGGCCATGACCAAATTCGTGGAACAGGGTGATCACTTCGTCGTGGGTGAACAGCGCCGGTTTGCCGTTCACCGGACGGTTAAAGTTACAGGTCAGATAGGCGACCGGTTTTTGCAGCGTGCCGTCGGTTTTACGCATCTGGCCGACGCAGTCGTCCATCCACGCCCCGCCGCGTTTGTGCTCGCGGGCGTACAGGTCAAGGTAGAAGCTGCCGCGCAGTTCGTTATTTTCATCGTACAGCTCGAAGAAGCGTACTTCCGGGTTCCAGACGTCAACGTCGGTACGCTCTTTGGCGGTAATCCCGTAAATACGTTTTACTACTTCAAACAGGCCATTAACGGCTTTGTTTTCAGGGAAGTACGGGCGCAGCTGTTCGTCGCTGATACTGTACAGATGCTGTTTCTGTTTCTCGCTGTAGTAAGCGATATCCCACGGCTGCAGCTCATCAACGCCAAATTCGGCTTTGGCGAAAGCACGCAGCTGGGCCAGCTCTTTTTCCCCCTGCGGACGGGCGCGTTTCGCCAGATCGGTCAGGAAGTCGAGCACCTGCTGCGGGTTTTCCGCCATTTTGGTGGCGAGTGATTTAAAGGCGTAGCTTTCGAAGCCCAGCAGCTGTGCCAGCTCGTGACGCAGCGCAAGAATCTCTTCCATCACCGGGGTGTTGTCCCACTTACCCGCGTTTGGCCCCTGGTCTGAGGCGCGAGTGGAGTAGGCGCGATACAGCTCTTCACGCAGAGCCTGGTTGTCGCAGTAGGTCATGACCGGCAGGTAGCTCGGGATATCCAGGGTCAGCAGGTACCCTTCCTGCTCTTTAGCTTCGGCCTGGGCCTTCGCTGCCGCCAACGCGCTTTCCGGCATCCCGGCCAGCTCGCTTTCGTCCGTCACCAGCTTGCTCCAGCCCATGGTGGCGTCGAGCACGTTGTTGCTGTACTGGTTGCCCAGCTCGGACAGACGAGTGGCGATTTCGCCGTAGCGCTGCTGTTTCTCTTTCGGCAGGCCGATACCGGACAGCTCGAAATCACGCAGCGCGTTATCGACCGCTTTTTTCTGCGCCACGCTCAGGGTGGCGTAGTTGTCGCCGTCGCGCAGGTCGCGGTAAGCCTTGTACAGCCCCTCATGCTGGCCAACCCAGGTGCTGTATTCCGACAGCAGCGGCAGCGTCTGCTCGTAGGCCTCACGTAGTTCCGGGCTGTTTTTGACCGAGTTTAAGTGGCTAATTGGCGAGAAAATACGCCCCAGAACATCGTCCACTTCCGCCAGCGGCTGGCAGAGGTTTTCCCAGCTATATGGCGCGCCCTGTGCGACTACACGCTCCACATTCTCGCGACAGTCGTTCAGTGCTTTAGTTACAGCAGGGACAACATGTTCGGGCTGAATCCGGGAAAACGGCGGTAGTTCGAAAGGGGTCAGTAATGGATTGGTCATATGCGCTGTCCTGGTCTAAGAAAGAAATGAAGCGCTCAACGGCGCTTTAGCGATAGATCTAGAATGGGGGATAGTTGGGGGAATTTCAATGATAGCGCCGGAGGTTATCCTCTTAACGGGTGATAGCGGTAATCTCGGCGGATCTGCGGTAAACTATCGGTTATCTTGTTTAATTCCCGGAATATCCGCATCCATGCTCAGTTATCGCCACAGCTTTCACGCAGGCAACCACGCCGACGTCCTCAAACACACCGTTCAGAGTCTGATCATTGAATCACTGAAAGAGAAAGAGAAGCCGTTTCTCTATCTGGACACCCACGCTGGCGCAGGCCGCTATCAGCTGAGCGGCGAGCATGCCGAAAAGACCGGGGAATACCTGGAAGGCATCGCCCGCATCTGGCAACAGGACGATCTGCCTGAAGAGCTGGTGCCGTATATTTCGGTGGTTGAGCACTTCAACCGCAGCGGCCAACTGCGTTACTACCCTGGTTCTCCGCTGATTGCCCGCCAGCTGCTGCGTGAGCAGGACAGCCTGCAAATGACCGAGCTGCACCCGAGCGACTTCCCGCTGCTGCGTTCTGAATTCCAGAAAGATAACCGCGCCCGCGTAGAACGCGCCGACGGCTACCAGCAGCTCAAGGCGAAGCTGCCGCCAGCCTCCCGCCGCGGCTTGATTCTGATCGACCCGCCGTACGAAATTAAAACCGACTATCAGGCAGTAGTGAGCGGCATCAGCGAAGGCTACAAGCGTTTTGCTACCGGCACCTATGCGCTGTGGTACCCGGTGGTGCTGCGTCAGCAAATTAAACGCATGATCCACGACCTCGAAGCGACCGGCATTCGCAAAATTCTGCAAATTGAGCTGGCGGTTCGTCCGGACAGCGACCAGCGCGGCATGACCGCCTCCGGTATGATCGTCATCAACCCGCCGTGGAAGCTGGAAGCACAAATGAACAACGTGCTGCCGTGGCTGCACAGCAAGCTGGTTCCAACAGGCATCGGTCATACGCTGGTGAACTGGATCGTGCCGGAGTAATCGCAGGCATCGGTGGAACCTATCAGTTTCAGGTATACAATCGCGAGTATTTTGGCGGGGAGCATGAGGCTCACCCGCTCAACATTGAACGTTTGAGGAGCGGCCATGACCAAACATTACGACTACATCGCCATTGGCGGCGGCAGCGGCGGTATCGCCTCAATCAACCGTGCGGCCATGTACGGCCAGAAGTGCGCGCTGATTGAAGCCAAAGATCTGGGCGGTACCTGCGTTAACGTCGGCTGCGTGCCGAAAAAAGTGATGTGGCATGCCGCGCAGATTCGCGAAGCGATTCATATGTATGGCCCGGACTACGGTTTCGACACCACCATCAATAACTTTGATTGGGACAAACTGGTTGCCAGCCGCACCGCGTACATTGACCGTATCCATACCTCTTACGACAACGTGCTGGGTAAGAATAAAGTTGATGTGCTCAAAGGCTTTGCGCGCTTCGTCGATGCCAAAACCATCGAAGTGAACGGCGAGACGATCACTGCCGATCATATCCTGATCGCCACCGGCGGCCGCCCAAGCCATCCGAACATTCCGGGCGTGGAATACGGTATCGACTCCGACGGTTTCTTCGAACTTCCGGCGCTGCCGAAGCGCGTGGCCGTGGTGGGCGCAGGCTATATCGCCGTTGAGCTGGCGGGCGTCATTAACGGCCTGGGCGCAGAAACTCACCTGTTCGTGCGTAAACACGCGCCGCTGCGCAGTTTCGACCCGTTAATCGTCGAGACGCTGGTTGAGGTGATGAACGCCGAAGGCCCGCAGTTGCACACCAACGCCATTCCAAAAGCGGTGGTCAAGAATGCCGACGGCAGCCTGACGCTGGAGCTGGAAGACGGCCGCAGCCAGACCGTCGATTGCCTGATTTGGGCGATTGGCCGCGAACCGGCAACCGATAACTTCAACCTCGCGGTAACCGGCGTGGAAACCAACGATAAAGGCTATATCGTCGTTGATAAATTCCAGAATACCAACGTGCCGGGCATTTATGCCGTAGGTGATAACACCGGCGCCGTTGAGCTGACGCCGGTCGCGGTCGCCGCTGGCCGTCGTCTGTCTGAGCGTCTGTTTAACAACAAGCCAGACGAGCATCTGGACTACAGCAACATCCCGACCGTGGTCTTCAGCCATCCGCCGATCGGTACCGTTGGCTTAACCGAGCCGCAGGCACGTGAGCAGTACGGCGATGATGCTGTGAAGGTCTATAAATCCTCCTTCACCGCCATGTACACCGCCGTCACCTCTCACCGTCAGCCATGCCGTATGAAGCTGGTCTGCGTTGGCCCGGAAGAGAAAATTGTCGGTATTCACGGCATCGGCTTCGGCATGGATGAAATTCTGCAAGGCTTTGCCGTGGCGCTGAAAATGGGCGCGACCAAGAAAGACTTCGACAATACCGTGGCGATTCACCCTACTGCCGCGGAAGAGTTTGTCACCATGCGCTAAGGCGCGTGGCCCGAACGACAAAAGCCAGACGAAAGTCTGGCTTTTTTTATGACGCGTCATCGGGAAGCGCCGATAATCAGAACCGCCAGCTTACCCCGGTCAGCAGCGTAAAGCTGTCATCCCTGTCGACCATCGGGCTGTTTTTAATTTCATCCGGCAGTACGCTATAACTGGCGTTGGCCAACAGCATCAGGTTGCGGGTCAGCGGGTATTTCAACGTCAGCCCCAAGTACGGCATCCAGCTATCCCCGGGCGATCGCGCCGCCAAACCGCTACGGCGGGACTCAGCCCCCGACACGCCATAGTAGTAACTGTTAAAGCTGTCATCATAGTAATAGACGCCCACGGCAGGCGTAATAGACAGAGCCCCTAACGGCAACACGCGGAACCAGGACAGTTCACCCACCCAACCGTTGCTGTTATCCAGCACATCCGCTGCCGCGGATAGCTTCAGGCTCCCCCACTTCTCATGGTGATACCATGCCGCACCGGCCATCGCAGTACTGTTACGCTTGTCCAACTGCTTCATGGCGCGATCGTCGTTATCCGACGGGTCAAACGTCAGCGGCAGCCATGATGCCGTCAGGCTAACTTCGTCACGTTTGTTTTTAAACAACGCGTAGCCCAATGTGGTCTGGCGAATATAAAAAGAATTGCCTTCGTAATTTATAATGGGTAC
>NZ_JANEWH010000142.1:0-10995 GCF_028069715.1 Kluyvera sp. Awk 3
CTTCCACACTGTTACATAACTAAATCTCCGGTGAAAGAGTGACCCCATAACTTTTACGCATTATATGCTTTTTCTGGTGTCGTTTGTAACAACTTTGTTTAATGATTGTCAAATCAGATGATTAAAAATTAAAATAATGTTGTTATCGTGACCTATGTCACTGTTCGGNATAAAACCNGACAAACTATATGTAGGTTAATTGTAATGATTTTGTGAACGGCCTATACTGCCGCCAGGTCTCCGGAACTCCCTGCAATCCCGAGCCACCCAGCGTTGTAACGTGTCGTTTTAGCATCTGGAAGCAGATTTAACCATGACGCGAAGTTATAGAAAGGACGCTGCTTGACCCGCCTGCAGACCGGAGGAAGGAAATAATAAGAACAGCATGTGGGCGTTATTCATGATAAGAAATGTGAAAAAACAAAGACCTGTCAATCTGGATTTGACAACAATCCGGTTCCCTATAACAGCGATAGCGTCCATTCTTCATCGCGTTTCCGGCGTGATTACGTTTGTGGCGGTGGGCATTCTGTTATGGCTGCTGGGCACCAGTCTCTCCTCCCCGGAAGGCTTCCTGACCGCTTCCTCCATCATGAGCAGTTTCTTCGTTAAATTCATTATGTGGGGCATCCTCACTGCGCTGGCCTACCACGCCGTTGTGGGTATCCGTCACGTGTTAATGGATTTCGGTTATATCGAAGAAACCCTCGAAGCCGGTCAGCGTTCAGCCAAAATCTCTTTCGTTATTACAGTCGTGCTTTCAATTCTTGCAGGAGTCCTCGTATGGTAAGCAACGCCTCAGCATTAGGACGCAACGGCGTACATGACTTCATCCTCGTCCGTGCCACCGCCATTGTCCTGACTCTGTACATCATCTACATGGTGGGCTTTTTTGCGACGCACGGTGAAGTGACCTGGGAAATCTGGAGCGGTTTCTTTGCCTCTGCGTTCACTAAAGTGTTCACCCTGCTGGCTCTGTTCTCAATCCTGATTCATGCCTGGATCGGCATGTGGCAGGTGTTGACCGACTACGTTAAACCGCTGGCCCTGCGCCTGACGCTGCAACTGGTGATTGTTGTGGCGCTGCTGGTTTACGTTATCTATGGATTTGTTGTGGTGTGGGGTGTGTGATGAAACTGCCAGTCAGAGAATTTGATGCTGTAGTGATTGGTGCCGGCGGCGCAGGTATGCGCGCGGCGCTGCAAATTTCCCAGAGCGGCCAGACTTGTGCGCTGCTGTCTAAAGTGTTCCCAACCCGTTCCCATACCGTATCCGCACAGGGTGGCATCACCGTGGCGCTCGGTAATACCCATGAAGATAACTGGGAATGGCACATGTACGACACCGTTAAAGGGTCGGACTATATTGGCGACCAGGACGCGATTGAATATATGTGTAAGACCGGCCCGGAAGCGATTCTGGAGCTGGATCATATGGGCCTGCCGTTCTCCCGTCTGGAGAATGGCACCATCTATCAACGTCCGTTTGGCGGCCAGTCGAAAAACTTCGGCGGCGAGCAGGCGGCACGTACCGCGGCGGCGGCTGACCGTACCGGTCACGCTCTGCTGCACACGCTGTATCAACAGAATTTGAAAAACCACACCACGATTTTCTCCGAGTGGTACGCGCTGGACCTGGTGAAGAACGCCGATGGCGCCATCGTCGGTTGTACCGCGCTGTGTATCGAAACCGGTGAAGTGGTGTACTTCAAAGCCCGCGCAACCGTGCTGGCGACCGGCGGCGCAGGCCGTATTTACCAGTCTACCACCAACGCCCACATCAATACCGGTGACGGCGTGGGTATGGCTATCCGCGCTGGCGTACCGGTGCAGGATATGGAAATGTGGCAGTTCCACCCGACCGGTATCGCCGGTGCGGGCGTGCTGGTCACCGAAGGCTGCCGTGGTGAAGGCGGTTACCTGCTGAACAAACACGGCGAGCGCTTCATGGAGCGTTATGCGCCGAACGCGAAAGACCTGGCGGGTCGTGACGTGGTGGCGCGTTCCATCATGATCGAAATCCGTGAAGGTCGCGGCTGTGACGGCCCGTGGGGCCCACACGCCAAGCTGAAGCTGGATCACCTGGGTAAAGAGGTGCTGGAATCCCGTCTGCCGGGTATCCTGGAACTGTCTCGTACCTTCGCGCACGTTGACCCGGTTAAAGAACCGATTCCGGTTATCCCAACCTGCCACTACATGATGGGCGGCATTCCGACCAAAGTGAGCGGCCAGGCGTTGACGGTGAACGAGCAGGGCGAAGACGTGGTCATTCCTGGCCTGTTCGCGGTCGGTGAAATCGCCTGCGTATCGGTACACGGTGCTAACCGTCTGGGCGGTAACTCGCTGCTGGATCTGGTGGTGTTTGGTCGCGCGGTGGGTCTGCATCTGCAGGAATCTATCGCGGAGCAGGGCGTACTGCGTGACGCTACCGAAGAAGAGATTGACGCTTCTCTGGAACGTCTGAACCGTTGGAACGGTAACCGTAACGGTGAAGACCCGGTCGAAATTCGCAAAGCGCTGCAGGAATGTATGCAGCATAACTTCTCGGTATTCCGTGAAGGTGATGCGATGGCCAAAGGCCTTGAGCAGTTGAAAGCCATCCGCGAGCGCCTGAAAAATGCCCGTCTGGATGATACCTCCAGCGAGTTCAATACCCAGCGCGTTGAGTGCCTGGAGTTGGATAACCTGATGGAAACGGCTTTCGCCACCGCGATGTCCGCCAACTTCCGTACCGAGAGCCGTGGCGCGCATAGCCGCTTCGACTTCCCGGAGCGTGATGATGAAAACTGGCTGTGCCATTCCCTGTATCTGCCAGAGTCGGAGTCTATGACGCGTCGTAGCGTCAATATGGAACCGAAACTGCGTCCGGCATTCCCGCCGAAGATTCGTACTTATTAATGCGGAGACAGGAAAATGAAACTCGAGTTTTCAGTTTATCGTTATAACCCGGACGTAGACGATGCTCCGCGCATGCAGGATTACACCCTGGAAGCGGAAGAAGGTCGCGACATGATGCTGCTGGATGCGTTAATCCAGCTGAAAGAAAAAGATCCGTCTCTGTCGTTCCGCCGCTCCTGCCGTGAAGGGGTATGTGGTTCTGACGGTCTGAACATGAACGGTAAAAATGGTCTGGCGTGCATCACGCCGATCTCCGCGCTGAATCAGCCGGGCAAGAAAATTGTTATCCGTCCTCTGCCAGGTCTGCCGGTGATCCGCGATTTGGTGGTAGACATGGGGCAATTCTACGCACAATATGAGAAGATTAAGCCTTACTTATTGAATAATGGGCAAAATCCTCCGGCTCGTGAGCATCTGCAGATGCCGGAGCAGCGTGAGAAACTCGACGGTCTGTACGAGTGTATTCTCTGCGCATGTTGTTCAACTTCTTGCCCGTCGTTCTGGTGGAATCCGGACAAGTTTATCGGCCCGGCAGGTCTGTTGGCGGCGTATCGTTTCCTGATTGACAGCCGCGATACCGAAACCGACAGCCGTCTGGAAGGTTTAAGTGACGCTTTCAGCGTATTCCGCTGCCATAGCATCATGAACTGCGTCAGTGTATGTCCTAAGGGGCTGAACCCGACGCGCGCCATCGGCCATATTAAGTCGATGCTGCTGCAACGTAGTGCGTAAGTAGTAGAGGGGAGCGCTGTTCCCCTCACCCTGACCCTCTCCCACAGGGAGAGGGGATAAAATGCAGGAAACCTTTAAAAACTGCCACATGCACTTCCTCTGAGAGAGGGGAAGGGTGAGAGTAAAAAACTCTTAAGACAGTTTCTAAAGGTTCCTTCGCGGGCCAGTGCAGATACAAGAGCTCGCAAGTGAACCCTGGGACGTGTGCTTTACCGGCGTACGTCGTAGTTATCCACGGCGAAATAAGCATAAAATGCTTAAGGGATCACGATGCAGAACGGCGCAATGAAAGCCTGGCTGGACTCTTCTTACCTCTCTGGTGCTAACCAGAGCTGGATAGAACAGCTCTATGAAGACTTCTTAACCGATCCTGACTCTGTCGACGCTCACTGGCGTTCAATGTTCCAGCAGTTACCTGGTACCGGAGTCAAACCGGATCAATTTCATTCCAAAACGCGTGATTATTTCCGTCGTCTGGCGAAGGATGCCTCACGTTACTCCTCTTCGATTTCCGACCCTGACACGAATGCGAAGCAGGTTAAAGTCCTGCAGCTTATCAACGCTTACCGCTTCCGTGGTCACCAGCATGCGAATCTCGATCCGCTGGGACTGTGGCAGCAGGATAGAGTCGCTGATTTAGATCCCGCTTTCCACGATCTGACTGAGGCCGACTTCCAGGAGAGCTTTAACGTAGGTTCTTTTGCTATCGGCAAAGAAACGATGAAGCTCGGCGATCTGATTGACGCGCTCAAGCAGACCTACTGCGGCCACATCGGCGCGGAATATATGCACATTACCAGCACCGAAGAAAAACGTTGGATTCAGCAGCGTTTTGAAGCGGGGCATGCCACCTTTACCGCGGAAGAGAAAAAACGCTTCCTGAGCGAGTTGACCGCCGCGGAAGGTCTGGAACGCTACCTGGGCGCGAAGTTCCCGGGAGCCAAACGCTTCTCGCTGGAAGGCGGCGACGCGCTGGTGCCGATGCTCAAAGAGATGATCCGTCATGCGGGCAAGAGCGGCACGCGTGAAGTGGTGCTGGGTATGGCGCACCGTGGTCGTCTGAACGTGTTGATCAACGTACTGGGTAAACAGTCCCAGGAGCTGTTCGACGAATTCTCCGGCAAACATAAAGAACATCTCGGCACCGGTGACGTGAAGTACCACATGGGCTTCTCCTCCGACATCGAAACCGAAGGCGGCCTTGTGCACCTGGCGCTGGCGTTTAACCCGTCGCACCTTGAAATCGTTAGCCCGGTGGTGATGGGTTCCGTGCGTGCGCGTCTGGATCGCCTCGACGAGCCGAGCAGTAACATGGTTCTGCCAATCACCATTCACGGTGACGCAGCCGTCACCGGTCAGGGCGTGGTTCAGGAAACCCTGAACATGTCCAAAGCGCGTGGTTATGAAGTGGGCGGTACCGTTCGCATCGTTATCAACAACCAGGTGGGCTTCACCACCTCGAACCCGTTGGATGCACGTTCTACCCCGTACTGTACCGATATCGGTAAGATGGTGCAGGCGCCGATTTTCCACGTTAACGCGGATGACCCGGAAGCGGTCGCTTTCGTTACCCGTCTGGCGCTGGACTTCCGTAATACCTTCAAACGCGATGTGTTCATCGATCTGGTGTGCTACCGCCGTCACGGCCACAACGAAGCCGACGAGCCGAGCGCAACCCAGCCGCTGATGTACCAGAAAATCAAAAAGCATCCGACCCCGCGCAAAATCTATGCTGACAAGCTGGAAGCGGACAAAGTCGCGACGCTGGAAGATGCCACCGAGATGGTCAACCTGTATCGCGACGCGCTAGACGCGGGCGAATGCGTGGTGAAAGAGTGGCGTCCGATGAACCTGCACTCCTTTACCTGGTCGCCGTACCTCAACCATGAATGGGACGAAAGCTACCCGAACAAGGTTGACATGAAGCGTCTGCAGGAGTTGGCTAACCGTATCAGTACCGTGCCGGAAGGCGTGGAAATGCAGTCTCGTGTCGCGAAAATCTACGGCGACCGTCAGGCGATGGCGGCGGGCGAGAAGCTGTTTGACTGGGGCGGCGCGGAGAACCTGGCGTACGCCACGCTGGTTGATGAAGGCGTTCCGGTGCGTCTGTCCGGTGAAGATGCCGGTCGCGGTACCTTCTTCCACCGTCATGCGGTGATTCACAACCAGACTAACGGTTCCACCTATACCCCGCTGCAGCACGTACACAACGGCCAGGGCGACTTTAAAGTGTGGGACTCCGTGCTGTCTGAAGAGGCGGTACTGGCGTTCGAATATGGCTACGCGACGGCTGAGCCGCGCACGCTGACCATCTGGGAAGCTCAGTTCGGCGACTTCGCCAACGGTGCGCAGGTGGTGATTGACCAGTTCATCTCCTCCGGCGAGCAGAAATGGGGCCGTATGTGCGGTCTGGCGATGCTGCTGCCGCACGGTTATGAAGGCCAGGGGCCGGAGCACTCCTCCGCGCGTCTGGAACGTTATCTGCAGCTTTGCGCTCAGCAGAACATGCAGGTTTGCGTGCCGTCTACCCCGGCTCAGGTGTATCACATGCTGCGTCGTCAGGCGCTGCGCGGGATGCGTCGTCCGCTGGTGGTGATGTCACCGAAGTCGCTGCTACGTCACCCGCTGGCGGTCTCTTCGCTCGACGAACTGGCGAATGGCACCTTTATGCCGGCCATCGGCGAGATTGACGAACTGGATCCGAAAGCGGTGAAACGCGTGGTGCTGTGCTCTGGTAAGGTGTACTACGACCTGCTGGAACAGCGTCGCAAAAACGACCAGAAAGATGTCGCTATTGTGCGTATCGAACAGCTGTATCCGTTCCCGCACCAGGCGGTACAGGAAGCACTGAAACCATTTGCTCACGTGCATGATTTTGTCTGGTGCCAGGAAGAGCCGCTGAACCAGGGCGCCTGGTACTGCAGCCAGCATCATTTCCGTGAAGTAGTTCCATTTGGGGCCGCTCTGCGTTACGCAGGTCGCCCGGCCTCCGCCTCACCGGCGGTAGGGTATATGTCCGTTCACCAGAAGCAGCAACAAGATCTGGTCAATGACGCGCTGAACGTCGATTAATTAAGGATACATAATGAGTAGCGTAGATATTCTGGTCCCTGACCTGCCTGAATCCGTAGCAGATGCGACCGTGGCCACCTGGCATAAAAAACCGGGCGATGCGGTAGTGCGTGATGAAGTGCTGGTAGAAATCGAAACTGACAAAGTGGTACTGGAAGTACCGGCGTCGGCAGATGGTATCCTTGATGCCGTTCTGGAAGATGAAGGCACCACCGTCACTTCCCGTCAGATCCTCGGTCGCCTGCGTGAAGGCAACAGCGCCGGTAAAGAAACCAGCGTCAAGGCTGACAGCAAAGAGTCTACCCCGGCTCAGCGCCAGCAGGCGTCGCTGGAAGAGCAAAATAACGAAGCGCTCAGCCCGGCGATCCGTCGCCTGCTGGCCGAGCACAACCTCGATGCCAACGCCATTAAAGGCACTGGCGTCGGTGGCCGTCTGACCCGTGAAGACGTTGAGAAGCACCTGGCAAAAGCACCGGCGAAAGCCGCTGCAGCACCAGCTCCGGCCGCTGCGCCGGTTGCGCCGCTGGCTGGTCGCTCCGAAAAACGTGTTCCGATGACCCGTCTGCGTAAGCGCGTGGCCGAGCGTCTGCTGGAAGCGAAAAACTCCACCGCGATGCTGACCACCTTCAACGAAGTGAACATGAAACCGATCATGGACCTGCGTAAGCAGTACGGTGACGCGTTTGAAAAACGCCACGGTATTCGTCTGGGCTTCATGTCCTTCTACGTGAAGGCGGTGGTTGAAGCGCTGAAACGCTATCCGGAAGTGAACGCTTCTATTGATGGCGATGACGTGGTTTACCACAACTACTTCGATGTGAGCATGGCCGTTTCGACGCCACGCGGCCTGGTGACGCCGGTCCTGCGTGATGTGGATGCTCTGGGCATGGCTGACATCGAGAAGAACATCAAAGAGCTGGCTGTTAAAGGCCGTGACGGTAAGCTGACCGTAGAAGATCTGACCGGCGGTAACTTCACCATTACCAACGGCGGCGTCTTTGGTTCCCTGATGTCTACCCCGATCATCAACCCGCCTCAGAGCGCGATTCTGGGTATGCATGCCATTAAAGACCGCCCGATGGCGGTGGATGGCAAAGTAGAAATTCTGCCGATGATGTACCTGGCACTGTCCTATGACCACCGTCTGATCGATGGGCGCGAGTCTGTAGGCTTCCTGGTGGCAATTAAAGAGTTGCTGGAAGATCCAACCCGTCTGCTGCTGGACGTGTAGTGATGTTAGCGGCCTCTCTCCCCGTGCGGGGAGGAGGCCCACTCTGTGCTATGCAGAACTAAAAGATCCAGACCACAACTCAACAACATTTTATAGGATGGATAGAACACATGAACTTACATGAATATCAGGCAAAACAACTCTTTGCCCGCTATGGCTTACCGGCTCCGGTGGGTTATGCCTGTACTACTCCGCGCGAAGCAGAAGAAGCCGCTTCAAAAATCGGCGCTGGCCCGTGGGTAGTGAAATGTCAGGTTCACGCTGGTGGCCGCGGTAAAGCGGGCGGTGTGAAGGTCGTTAACTCCAAAGAAGACATTCGCGCTTTCGCTGAACATTGGCTGGGCAAACGTCTGGTCACTTACCAAACGGACGCACACGGTCAGCCGGTTAACCAGATTCTGGTTGAAGCTGCTACCGACATCGGTAAAGAGCTGTACCTGGGCGCGGTAGTTGACCGTAGCTCCCGTCGCGTGGTCTTTATGGCCTCGACTGAAGGCGGCGTAGAAATTGAAAAAGTGGCGGAAGAAACCCCGCACCTGATCCACAAAGTGGCGCTGGATCCGCTGGCGGGCCCGATGCCTTACCAGGGGCGTGAGCTGGCGTTCAAACTGGGTCTGGAAGGTAAACAGGTTCAGCAGTTCACCAAGATCTTCATGGGTCTGGCGACTATCTTCCTGGAGCGCGACCTGGCGCTGATCGAAATCAACCCGCTGGTGGTGACCAAGCAGGGCGACCTGATCTGCCTCGACGGTAAACTGGGCGCTGACGGCAACGCGCTGTTCCGCCAGGCTGACCTGCGCGAAATGCGCGACCAGTCTCAGGAAGATCCGCGTGAAGCGCAGGCGGCACAGTGGGAACTGAACTACGTTGCGCTGGACGGCAACATCGGCTGTATGGTTAACGGCGCGGGCCTGGCAATGGGCACCATGGATATCGTTAAACTGCACGGCGGCGAACCGGCTAACTTCCTCGACGTGGGCGGCGGCGCGACCAAAGAGCGCGTGACCGAAGCGTTCAAAATCATCCTTTCCGATGACAATGTTAAAGCCGTACTGGTTAACATCTTCGGCGGTATCGTACGTTGCGACCTGATCGCTGACGGTATCATCGGCGCGGTAGCCGAAGTGGGCGTTAACGTCCCGGTTGTCGTACGTCTGGAAGGCAACAACGCCGAGCTCGGCGCGAAAAAACTGGCTGATAGCGGCCTGAATATTATTGCAGCGAAAAGTCTGACGGATGCAGCTCAGCAGGTTGTTGCCGCAGTGGAGGGGAAATAATGTCAGTTTTAATTAATAAAGATACCAAGGTTATCTGTCAGGGCTTCACCGGTAGCCAGGGGACTTTCCACTCCGAACAGGCGATTGCATACGGTACGCAGATGGTTGGCGGCGTAACGCCAGGTAAAGGCGGCACTACTCACCTGGGTCTGCCGGTATTCAACACCGTTCGTGAAGCCGTAGAAGCGACCGGCGCAACCGCCACCGTGATCTACGTTCCAGCGCCGTTCTGCAAAGACTCCATCCTGGAAGCGATTGATGCAGGCATCAAACTGATTATCACCATCACCGAAGGTATCCCGACGCTGGATATGCTGACCGTGAAGGTGAAGCTGGACGAAGCGGGCGTGCGCATGATTGGCCCGAACTGCCCAGGCGTTATCACCCCGGGCGAATGCAAAATCGGCATCATGCCGGGCCACATTCATAAGCCGGGTAAAGTGGGCATCGTTTCCCGTTCCGGTACGCTGACCTATGAAGCGGTTAAGCAGACCACCGACTACGGTTTCGGCCAGTCTACCTGCGTCGGTATCGGCGGCGACCCGATCCCGGGCTCTAACTTCATCGACATCCTGAAGCTGTTCCAGGAAGATCCGCAGACTGAAGCGATCGTGATGATCGGCGAGATCGGCGGTAGCGCAGAAGAAGAAGCGGCTGCTTATATTAAAGAACACGTGACCAAGCCGGTTGTTGGCTATATCGCGGGCGTTACCGCGCCGAAAGGCAAGCGTATGGGCCACGCTGGCGCCATCATTGCCGGTGGTAAAGGTACCGCTGATGAGAAATTCGCTGCTCTGGAAGCTGCTGGCGTGAAGACGGTTCGCAGCCTGGCTGACATTGGCGAAGCGCTGAAGTCCATCATTAAGTAATCCTCTCTGCTCCCTCACCGAATTCCCGCTGCATACAGGGAAAGAGGGAGCCTTATATGTCTTGTTTCGACATGGTTGGCCGCCCCTGGGCGGCCTTTTTTAATGGCGTCGTTTGGCCACCAGCGTAAATTTATAGTCGTCACTTTTGAAGGTATTGCGGCTATATTCAAACACCCGCCCATCCTGCAGGAATCCGCGAGAAATTTTCTCCAGCACCGGTTTCCCCGGCGCAATCCCCAGCATTGCGACCGTCTCCTCGTTTGGGATCACCGGGATAAGCTCCTGCTCACTGCGATCGATAACCATCTTTTTGATCGTTTCAATATAGTGATATTTTGAGTTTTCCATGACCTCCCAGGTGAGATCGGCAAACAGGGCGAGGGGCATCCACGTCTCTTCTAGGGTGACCGCTTTTTGCTTGATAAATCGCACCCGCTTGACGTGCCAGACCTTATCCGTGGCGGCGAGCTGGAGGTGTTCCGCCAGCGTCTCTCCTGCCGGAATAACTTCAAACACTTTCACTTCGCTATGTGTCTCAACCTGACGATCGGCCAGCTTTTCATAAAAGCTGGTGAGCTGATAAATGTCGTAATTGACGCGCTCTTCTTTGACATAGGATCCGCTGCCCTGGATGCTCTCAATAATCTCCTGATCGGTGAGCAGCTTTAGCGCCTGCCTGACGGTGACGCGGCTGACCTGAAAGGCCGCCTGTAGCGCAGACTCGGTTGGCAGGGCATCACCCGGCTTTAGCTCGCCGCGTGTGATTTGCGCCCGCAGTTCATCGGCTATCTGGCGATACATCGGTTTTCTACTCATCAGTTTTCGCTTTGCTATGAAGTGGTTAATACCTTTCAGGCAAATTATGCCGACATCTCCGCAATAGTAAATAATACAAATTAAATACAAATTATTACCAG
>NZ_JANEWH010000143.1:0-10976 GCF_028069715.1 Kluyvera sp. Awk 3
GGATTGATATCTTTACTCATTATGATATTGTGAGTTCACCTCATTGAGGAAACAACTATCGCAAACGAGCCATAACAGGTAATGCCATCATGCAAAAAGACGCGCTGAACAACGTAAATATCGCCGATGAACAGGTTTTGATCACCCCGGATCAGCTGAAAGCTGAATTCCCGCTCACCGTTGAGCAGGAAGCGCAAATCGCCCAGTCACGTAAAACGATTTCTGACATTATCTCCGGTCGCGATCCGCGTCTGTTGGTAGTGTGTGGGCCTTGCTCCATCCACGATCCTGAAGCTGCCATCGAATATGCGCGTCGATTTAAAACACTGGCGGAAGAGGTCAGCGATAGCCTCTACCTGGTGATGCGCGTCTATTTTGAGAAGCCGCGTACCACCGTCGGCTGGAAAGGGCTTATCAACGATCCGCACATGGATGGCTCGTTTGATGTGGAAGGCGGACTGAAAATTGCTCGTCGTCTGTTGGTTGAACTGGTCAGCATGGGGCTGCCGCTGGCAACCGAAGCGCTGGATCCGAACAGCCCGCAGTACCTGGGCGATCTGTTCAGCTGGTCAGCGATTGGCGCGCGTACCACAGAATCACAAACTCACCGCGAAATGGCTTCAGGCCTGTCGATGCCGGTTGGTTTCAAAAACGGCACCGATGGCTCGCTGGCGACCGCCATCAACGCGATGCGCGCTGCGGCGATGCCGCACCGTTTCGTGGGTATCAACCAGGCCGGTCAGGTTTGCCTGCTGCGCACTCAGGGCAACCCGGATGGTCACGTAATTCTGCGCGGCGGTAAAAAGCCGAACTACGGCCCGGAAGATGTCGCGCAGTGTGAAAAAGAGATGGAACAGGCGGGACTGCGTGCATCGCTGATGGTAGATTGCAGTCATGGTAATTCCAATAAAGACTACCGTCGTCAGCCTGCGGTAGCGGAATCCGTTGTCGCGCAGATCAAGGACGGTAACCGTTCCATTATTGGTCTGATGATTGAGAGCAACATTCACGAAGGCAATCAGTCTTCCGAGCAACCGCGCTGTGACATGAAATACGGCGTATCGGTAACCGATGCATGCATCAGCTGGGAAACGACCGATGCGCTGCTTCGTGAGCTCGACAAGGATTTACGCGGCCATCTGGCGGCTCGTCTGGCGTAAGAGGATTGTATGGTTGCTGAACTGACCGCGCTACGCGATCAAATTGATGAAGTGGATAAGGCGCTGCTGAACCTGCTGGCGAAGCGTCTGGAACTGGTGGCGGAAGTTGGCGAAGTCAAAAGCCAGTACGGCCTGCCGATTTATGTTCCGGAACGTGAGGCTTCAATGCTGGCTTCGCGTCGCAAAGAGGCTGCCGCATTAGGCGTGCCGCCGGATTTGATTGAAGACGTGCTGCGTCGGGTGATGCGCGAGTCCTACTCCAGCGAAAACGACAAAGGCTTCAAAACGCTCTGTCCGTCGCTGCGCCCGGTGGTGATTGTCGGCGGCGGCGGCCAGATGGGGCGGCTGTTTGAAAAAATGCTGACCCTGTCCGGCTACCAGGTGCGGACGTTGGAAAAAGAAGACTGGGCAAACGCGCCAGAAATGGTGGCGGATGCCGGTATGGTCATCGTCAGCGTGCCAATCCATGTGACTGAACAGGTGATTGCGAAGCTGCCGCCATTACCCGCGGACTGCATTCTGGTGGATCTGGCCTCGGTGAAAGCCGGGCCGATTCAGGCGATGCTGTCGGCACATTCGGGGCCTGTTGTGGGGCTGCACCCGATGTTTGGCCCTGACAGCGGCAGCCTCGCCAAACAGGTGGTGGTCTACTGCGATGGTCGCCAGCCTGAAGCCTACCAGTGGTTCCTTGAGCAGATTCAGGTTTGGGGCGCGCGTTTGCACCGTATCAGCGCGGTTGAGCATGACCAGAATATGGCGTTTATCCAGGCGCTGCGCCACTTTGCGACTTTCGCCTATGGCCTGCATCTGGCGGAAGAGAACGTGAAGCTGGAACAACTGTTGGCGCTCTCTTCACCGATCTACCGCCTGGAACTGGCGATGGTTGGCCGTCTGTTTGCCCAAGATCCGCAGCTGTATGCCGACATTATTATGTCGTCCGGCAACAACCTGGCGCTGATTAAACGTTACTACCAGCGTTTTGGCGAGGCAATTGGCCTGCTGGAGCAGGGCGATAAGCAGGCGTTTATCGACAGCTTCCGTAAGGTGGAACACTGGTTCGGCGACTACGCGCAGCGTTTCCAGAGTGAGAGCCGCGTACTGTTACGCCAGGCGAATGACAGTCGGCAGTAACCGAAAACTGTATATACTTGAAAGCCAGGGGAAATCCTCTGGCTTTTTTTATGGGATGAAGACGATGGCTGAAGCAAACCTGCTGTTTGATTACACCGGACATCTGCCGGAATGCCCGACCTGGAGTGACGCCGAGCAGGCGTTGTACTGGGCGGATATCATGGAGTGTGAAATTCACCGCTATGTACCTGCGACGGGCGACCACCAGATCTTACAGTTCCCGGAAGAGGTGGGCTGTTTTGCGCTGCGGGAGAAGGGGGGCTTTATCGTCGCGCTACGCAGCGCAATCTGGCTTGCCGATAGCCGCGGTCTGCTCCAGCATAAAATCTGCGATAACCCAAGCAATCCACAGCTGGCGCGCTTTAATGACGGTGGCACCGATCGCGATGGACGTTTTTATGCCGGTACCTTCTGGGGGCCGGGTGACTACAACGGTGCGCTGTTGGTGAGGGTCGATAACCAACTGAGGCCAAAGGTGATTCAGTGTGATATTCACGGCGCGAACGGTCTGGCATTCAGCGCGGATAAACGCTGGATGTACACCTCGGATACGCCGAACGGGGTGATTTATCGTACGCCGCTGGACGCCGACGGCGAGCCGGGAACTCGGGAGATTTTCCGCTTGTTTAAAGACGGTGAGGGGCTCCCGGACGGCGCGGCCATCGATGAAGAAGGCTGTTACTGGAGCGCGATGTTTGACGGCTGGCGAGTGGCTCGCTTCTCGCCAACGGGAGAGCAGCTTGCGGAATATCGTCTGCCGGTGCGTTGCCCGACAATGGTCTGCTTCGGTGGCGCGGATATGCGTACGCTGTTTATTACCACGACGCGTGAGAATATGTCGGCTGATGAGGTGGCGAAGTATCCACTGTCCGGCGCTATCTTCACCCTGCCTGTGGCGGTGGCAGGGATGAAGAAACGGCCTTTTATCGAACGTTAGACCGGGTCGACCGGTACGACGTTTTCGCTTGGGTAGCAACCCAGCACTTTCATCGAGCGGGTAATACCGGAAAGCTCTTTGAGCGCCTTTTGCATCGGCAGCGCGTCCAGGTTCGCCTGGACGTCGAGATAAAACATCTCTTCCCACGGATTGCCGTGAATCGGGCGCGATTCGAGCTTGGTCATGATCAGGTTGTGATTACGCAATACCAGCAGCGCTTCAACCAGCGCACCGGCCTGCTGCCCGGTGGCGATCAGCAGGGTGGTTTTCGCTGGCACCTGGTCGGAGACGTTCACCGCCTTGCGCGCCAGAACCAGAAAACGTGTGATGTTCTGCGTCTGATTGGCCTGGCAGTGTTCCAGCACCTGCAAACCATACAGCTTGCCGCCGGCTTCGCTACCCAGCGCCGCGACGGTTGGTGAGTTGGCCTGCGCCACTTTCTCCATTGCTGCCGAGGTGCTCTCGGTGTACTCAATTTTCCACTGCGGATAATGGCTCAGGAACTGGCTGCACTGCTGGAACGGTTGCGGGTGGCTATACACCGTCTCAATGGTGTCGAGTGTGGTTGTACCGTTTACCAGCACGCAGTGGTCGATAGGGACCGTCATTTCACCCACGATCGACAGGCTGGTGTGTTGCAGCAGGTCGTAGACGTCGTTAATACCGCCGGAGCTGGTGTTTTCAATCGGCACCACGGCGTAGTCAGCCTGACCGGTCTCAACCTGGTTAAAGATATCGGCAAACTTCAGGCAGCCGCTTTCGATGAACTGCTCAAAGTGGCGGGCCGCGTACTGGCGGGCCGCCAGGTGCGAGTAGGAACCTTTCGGGCCCAGAAACGCGATACGCGCTGAATGTGGGTTAATCTTATTCAGGTGCTGCTGGAGCAGCGTTTGCTGGGTAAGCACGGAATCTTCAATGATGAGCTGGAACAGGCGGGTGATGTAGTGCGCGTCAAGCTGGTGGGTTTTGCCCAGCGTAATCAAGCGCTCCAGCAGATCACGCTCGCGGTCGATGTCGCGTACCGGGCGGTGAGAGGCCAGCTTGGCTTTACCGACCTCAATGGCCAGACCACGGCGCTCGGCCAGCAGGCTCACTAATTTCTCATCAAGGGCGCTTATCTTATCGCGTATCGCCAGTAACGGGTTTTCCGAAGTCATCATGTTTGCCTTTCTTGTTATCAATAAAAAAGGCCCCCCGGTGTGGGAGGCCTTATTGTTCGTCTTCGCATTCTTTATCACACGACGAAACGCCTCCCATTCAGGGGAAGGTAAAAAAGAATGCGAAGAAAAACGGTAGAAGTTTCACTATCAGGTTAAATCCTTAGCGTGATGAGGTTTTACAGTACTCGTTCTGTTTTCGTTCTGTCAATAAAAAACGCGCCCGAAGGCGCGTTGGCGATACACATTAAAGTACAAAGTTCAGTTTACTCTTCTTCAACTTCTTCTACGAAGCTTGCGTCTTTCACCGACGTTGCGGCGCGACGGGCTTCCCCTTTGTGTTGCACCTTATTGAGCTGCCGTTCCAGCTTGTTGATCAATTCGTTAATGGCGGTATACATATCTTCATGTTTCGCACTGGCGACCAGATGCCCGTTCGGGGTGTTCATCGTGGCGTCCGCTACAAATCCCTGTGGCTCTTTGGACAGAATGATATGCGGGTTGATTAAGTGGGTTTGCCATTTTTCCAATTTTGCGAGACGGTCTGCGACATGCTGGCGAATAGCCGGAGTAATTTCCATTTGTTTACTGGTAATGTTCATTGTCATAAATTTTACCTCTTGTCTTTCCGTCTTGGTGATTCCAGCATACCTCGGATTTGCTTAAAATGTGTGATAAAGATCACATTATTTTGTCACTTTTTGTCAGCGCATTCATTTTGTGAGTCAAGACAGGAAGAAGTGATTTTTTACTTGTCGATTCGGGAAAATACAGCCATATTTGATAGGATGACCTGGCGCTAAACCGCTTCAGCAAGTCATTAAAACGAATAAAAAAACGGCAGCCATCGGGCTGCCGTTTTGCTTTCTAAGGGGTTTGAATCAGGACTGAGTGCTTTTGCCGTTGGCGGCAATGATTTTCGCGACTTTATCAGCCTGTGCCGTCATCTGCATTTCGCGGTAGGCATTTTCCATCTTCGGCAGAGCATCGCGAGTCGCCTGAGTATCCGGGAAGTTACGCATCATGTTTTCGACGCGGTTTACGACAGCAACCCACGCGCCGCGGGCGGTGTAGTAATCAACAACGGAAAGTTCATACTTCGCCAGACGGTCTTTCAGGAAGATAAGACGTTTGTTGGCGTCGGTGACGTATTGACTGTTCGGGTAGCCGCGCACCAGCTTCGAGAAGTCGTTAAATGCGTCACGGGCGTGCTGCGGATCGCGGTCGGAGCGGTCTACGCCAAAGAAGCCCTGCAGCGCGCTATCGTCCAGCGCCATGTTGGTTAAGCCGCGCATGTACATCACGTAGTCGATGTTCGGGTGCGTCGGGTTCAGACGAATGAAACGGTCAATGGCGGCTTGAGCCAGCGGCAGATCGGCATTTTTGTAGTATGCGTAGATCAGATCCAGCTGTACCTGTTGAGAATATGGCCCGAACGGATAGCGGTTATCCAACGCTTCCAGTTGCGTTATTGCCTGTTTCCAGTTACCGTCCTGCAGCTTTTGCTGAGCAGTTGCGTAGATTTCATTAGGCGGATTATCAGGAACCTCTTCCTTTGAACCAGAGCACCCCGCCAAAGCCAGGCTCAACGTGGCCGCTGCCACCAGATATTTCATGCGCGTCATGACGTTTTGACTTTCCTCAAAATGTTTATACGGGATATTCACAGTTCCTGTTCCCGATTAAGACCAGCTACAATAGCACACTATATTAAACGGCGAAGCCGTAAAAACCCAACGTTAACGAAGAAGCTGTATATGGCACAACGAGTACAACTCACCGCAACGGTGTCCGAGTCACAACTCGGTCAACGCTTAGATCAGGCTTTGGCCGAAATGTTCCCTGATTATTCGCGATCGCGCATAAAAGAGTGGATCCTCGACCAGCGCGTTCAGGTTAATGGCAAAGTTTCAGACAAGCCGAAAGAAAAAGTCATGGGTGGCGAGTCCGTCGCTATCGATGCTGAAATCGACGAAGAGATCCGCTTTGAAGCGCAGGATATCCCACTCGATATTGTATATGAAGATGATGATATCCTCGTCATCAATAAGCCGCGCGACCTGGTCGTTCACCCGGGCGCTGGTAACCCGGATGGCACGGTGCTGAATGCGCTGCTGCATTACTATCCGCCGATTGCCGATGTGCCGCGTGCGGGCATCGTCCACCGTCTGGATAAAGACACCACCGGTTTAATGGTGGTGGCCAAAACCGTTCCGGCGCAAACACGCCTGGTTGAATCACTGCAGCTGCGCGAGATTACCCGCGAGTATGAAGCGGTGGCGATTGGTCACATGACTGCGGGCGGTACCGTTGAGGAACCGATTAGCCGTCACCCGACCAAACGTACGCACATGGCGGTTCACCCGATGGGGAAACCGGCGGTAACGCACTATCGTATTATGGAACACTTCCGTGTGCACACGCGTCTGCGGCTGCGTCTGGAAACCGGGCGTACGCACCAGATCCGCGTGCACATGGCGCACATCACCCATCCGCTGGTGGGCGATCAGGTCTACGGTGGCCGTCCGCGTCCGCCAAAAGGCGCGTCGGATGAGTTCATTTCCGTACTGCGTAAGTTTGACCGCCAGGCGCTACATGCGACTATGCTGCGTCTCTATCACCCGATCTCGGGGATTGAAATGGAATGGCATGCGCCTATCCCGCAGGATATGGTCGATTTGATCGCCGCGATGCGTGCCGACTTTGAAGAACATAAGGATGACGTAGACTGGTTATGACCAAAATCATTGTCCCGGAATGGCCGCTGCCGCAAGGCGTGGCCGCCTGTAGTTCAACGCGCGTCGGTGGCGTCAGTGAAGGCGCGTGGGATTCTCTCAATCTCGGCGCTCACTGTGGTGATAATCCCGAACATGTTGAGGAGAACCGTAAGCGTATGTTCGCGGCGGGCCAACTGCCGTCGAAACCGGTGTGGCTGGAGCAGGTGCACGGTAAAGATGTGCTGCATCTGACCGGCGAGCCTTATGCTTCGAAGCGTGCGGATGCCTCCTACAGTAATACGCCAGGGACAGTGTGCGCGGTGATGACGGCGGATTGCCTTCCGGTTCTGTTTTGCAATAAAGCAGGAACGGAAGTGGCCGCGGCACATGCGGGCTGGCGCGGTTTATGCGACGGCGTGCTGGAAGAGACCGTTGCCTGCTTCAAAGACCGTCCCGAAAATATCCTTGCTTGGTTTGGCCCGGCGATTGGTCCGCAGGCTTTTGAAGTCGGCCCGGAAGTGCGTGAAGCGTTTATGGCCAAAGACGCCAACGCGGTTAGCGCATTTCGTCCAGCAGGCGAAAAATATAATGCCGACATCTACCTTTTGGCACGTCAGCGTTTAGGGAATATTGGCGTCACCGCCGTCTTTGGCGGCGACCGCTGTACTTTCAGCGAAAAGGATGATTTTTTCTCTTATCGCCGCGACCGTATTACGGGTCGTATGGCAAGTTTCATCTGGCTGATATAACCTATAGAATCAAGACGATCCAGAAGGCAGACATTTTTTTCTCATAGACCAGGTCATTTAACCTTGAATAATTGAGGGATGACCTCATTTAATCTCCTGTAGCAAAATTGACCTATATATGGGAGGAGTCATGCGTCTGGATCGTCTTACCAATAAATTCCAGCTTGCTCTTGCCGATGCTCAGTCACTCGCACTGGGGCACGACAACCAATTTATCGAACCTCTTCATTTAATGAGCGCCTTGCTGAATCAGGAAGGGGGCTCGGTACGTCCTTTATTAACATCCGCGGGCATTAATGCCGGCCAGCTACGCACGGCTATCGATCAGGCGCTGAGCCGTTTACCTCAGGTGGAAGGCACCGGGGGAGACGTGCAGCCGTCTCAGGATCTGATGCGCGTGCTGAATCTGTGCGACAAGCTGGCGCAAAAACGCGGCGATAACTTTATTTCGTCAGAACTGTTCGTTCTGGCGGCGCTTGAGTCTCGTGGCACTCTGACCGACCTGCTAAAAACTGCGGGCGCAACTACCGCCAATATCACTCAGGCAATTGAACAGATGCGCGGAGGTGAAAGCGTGAATGACCAGGGTGCCGAGGATCAACGCCAGGCATTGAAAAAATACACTGTCGATCTGACTGAACGCGCCGAGCAAGGCAAGCTCGACCCGGTGATCGGCCGTGATGAAGAAATTCGTCGTACCATCCAGGTACTGCAACGTCGTACTAAAAATAACCCCGTCTTGATCGGTGAGCCGGGCGTCGGTAAAACCGCCATTGTTGAAGGGCTGGCGCAACGTATTATCAACGGTGAAGTGCCGGAAGGCTTGAAAGGCCGCCGCGTACTGGCGTTGGATATGGGGGCGCTGGTGGCCGGGGCGAAATACCGCGGTGAGTTTGAAGAGCGTCTGAAAGGCGTGCTGAACGATCTGGCAAAACAGGAAGGCAACGTCATCCTGTTTATCGACGAGCTGCACACCATGGTTGGCGCGGGTAAAGCCGATGGCGCCATGGATGCCGGTAATATGCTGAAACCGGCGCTGGCGCGCGGGGAACTGCACTGCGTTGGTGCGACCACGCTGGATGAATATCGTCAGTACATCGAAAAAGATGCGGCGCTGGAACGTCGCTTCCAGAAAGTGTTCGTGGCAGAGCCGTCGGTGGAAGACACCATTGCGATTTTGCGTGGTCTGAAAGAGCGTTATGAACTGCATCACCACGTGCAGATCACCGACCCGGCGATTGTCGCGGCGGCGACGCTCTCTCACCGCTATATTGCTGACCGTCAGTTGCCGGATAAAGCCATCGATCTTATCGATGAAGCGGCTTCCAGCATTCGTATGCAGATTGACTCGAAGCCGGAAGAGCTCGACCGTCTCGATCGCCGTATCATTCAGTTGAAGCTGGAACAGCAGGCGCTGATGAAAGAGTCTGACGAGGCGAGTAAGAAACGTCTCGACATGCTGAACGACGAGCTGAGCGATAAAGAGCGTCAGTACTCTGAGTTAGAAGAAGAGTGGAAAGCGGAAAAAGCGTCACTCTCTGGGACGCAAACTATCAAAGCGGAGCTGGAGCAGGCGAAAATCGCCATCGAACAGGCGCGTCGTGTCGGTGACCTGGCGCGGATGTCCGAGCTGCAGTACGGCAAAATTCCGGAACTGGAAAAACAGTTGGAAGCGGCGACGCTGTCCGAAGGCAAAACTATGCGCCTGCTGCGTAATAAGGTGACGGATGCGGAGATTGCCGAAGTACTGGCGCGTTGGACCGGTATTCCGGTGGCCCGTATGCTGGAAGGTGAGCGTGAGAAGCTGTTGCGTATGGAGCAGGATCTGCATAGCCGCGTGATTGGCCAGAACGAAGCGGTTGAAGCGGTCTCTAACGCGATTCGCCGTAGCCGTGCAGGGCTGTCTGACCCGAACCGTCCGATTGGTTCATTCCTGTTCCTGGGGCCAACCGGGGTAGGTAAAACCGAACTGTGTAAAGCGCTGGCTAACTTTATGTTCGACAGCGATGACGCGATGGTGCGTATCGACATGTCCGAGTTTATGGAGAAACACTCCGTGTCTCGTCTCGTGGGCGCGCCTCCGGGATATGTCGGTTATGAAGAGGGCGGTTATCTGACAGAAGCGGTGCGTCGTCGCCCTTACTCCGTCATCCTGCTGGATGAAGTAGAGAAAGCGCATCCGGATGTGTTCAACATTCTGCTGCAGGTTCTGGACGATGGGCGTCTGACCGACGGGCAGGGGAGAACGGTCGACTTCCGTAACACGGTGGTCATCATGACCTCTAACCTCGGTTCTGACCTGATTCAGGAGCGCTTCGGTGAACTGGACTACGGGCATATGAAAGATCTGGTACTGGGCGTGGTCAGCCACAGCTTCCGTCCTGAGTTCATCAACCGTATTGATGAAGTGGTTGTTTTCCATCCGTTGGGTGAAAAACACATTGCGTCGATTGCGCAGATTCAGCTGCAGCGTTTGTACAAACGTCTGGAAGAACGTGGCTATGAAACACAGATCTCCGACGAAGCTCTGCAACTGCTGAGTAAAAATGGTTACGATCCGGTGTATGGCGCACGTCCGCTGAAACGTGCTATCCAGCAGCAGATTGAGAACCCGCTGGCACAGCAAATCTTGTCTGGCGAGCTGTTGCCGGGTAAAACCATTCGCCTGGAAGTGAAAGACGATCAGATTGTGGCAGTGCAGTAAGTCACAAAAAGAAGAAAACGAGCCCTATGGGGCTCGTTTTTGTTTAAAAACCAGGCGAAAATAAGATAATTGAATGAAAAATGAGCGTGTGAAAACTTTTTTCTATTTTATGCTTGCGGCTTCTCATTTTCTCCCTATAATGCGCCTCCACTGACACGGAACAACGGCAAACAAGCCGCCGGGTCAACGAGGTTCTCCTGAGAACGTCGGCGAAGAAAGCGAAAATAAACGCTTGACTTCGTGGCAGGGTGGCGTATTATGCACACCCCGCGCCGCTGAGAAAAGCGAGGCGGCACTGCTCTTTAACAATTTATCAGACAATCTGTGTGGGCACTCGAAGATACGGATTCTTAACGTCGCAAGACGAAAAATGAATACCAAGTCTCTGAGTGAACACGTAATTCATTACGAAGTTTAATTC
>NZ_JANEWH010000144.1:0-10907 GCF_028069715.1 Kluyvera sp. Awk 3
AAACAGGAGAACGTCTCATGAAAGGTCTTATCGTCTGTCGTACCGGTATGGGCAGCTCGTTGATGCTCAAAATAAAAGCCCAGAAAATCATCGATAAAAACGGTTGGGACATCGATCTTGAACACGATGTACTGTCCGGCCTTGCTACATGGCAAGGCATTGATTTTGTTATCACAATGCGCGATCTCACCGATGAAATTGAAGCGGCCGGGTTCCGAGCTATCGGCATCACCGATTTGATGAACAGCGAAGAGATGGAATCCGCGCTCATCAGCGTCGTTCAGAACAACTAACCTCTCGGGGGAAATATGGATCTCCTAAAGTTTATTGTATTCGACATTCTGGGCGTAACCCCACTTTTAGTTGGTTTTATTGCACTCATAGGGCTGCTTATCCAACGCAAGCCTATCGAAAAAGTCCTCTCTGGAACCTTTAAAACTATCGTCGGTTTTCTGGTTTTTGCGGGCGGTGCAGGCCTCGCCGTCACCTCTCTGGGTAATTTTCAGACCTTGTTCAGCGATGGGTTCGGTCTGAAAGGCGTCATGCCTTTAGCAGAGGCGCTAACCGGGCTGGCGCAAACCAAATTCGCGATGTGCGTTTCACTCATTATGGTGGTGGGTTTTGGCTGGAACCTGTTTTTTGCCCGTATAACGCCGTTTAAGTACATCTTTCTCACTGGGCAACACAATCTGTATCTCTCCGCCCTGCTTACCGTCACGTTGAAAGCGCTAGGCTATAGCGACATGACGACAATTATCGTCGGTTCTATTTTGCTGGGGCTGGCAGCCTGCCTGTATCCGGCTATTGCCCAGCCGTGGATGCGCAAAATCACGGGCAATGATGAGATCGCTATGGGGCACTATGTCACTCTGGCTTACGCCGCGTCGGGGTGGATAGGCTCAAAGGTCGGCGATCCCAAACAATCAACGGAAAAGCTTAACCTTCCGGGATGGCTCGGGATCTTTAAGGATTACATTGTTTCAGTGTCGATCTCGGTCAGCATTTTTTACTACATTGCCGCGCTGGCTGCGGGTAAAGCCGCGGTCACCGCAGCCGCAGGCGGTATGCACTGGCTGGTTTACCCGCTGTATCAATCGCTCACCTTCACGGCATCGCTATACATTATTATCACTGGCGTCCGGCTGCTGTTGTCTGAAATTGTTCCCGCTTTTCTCGGTATCTCAGAGAAATTTATCCCTAACGCTAAACCCGCACTGGACTGCCCGGTCGTCTTTCCTTACGCGCCTACCGCCACCGTACTGGGATTTATTTCATCTTTTGTCGGCGGACTTGTGGTCATGGGGTTTCTTGCCCTGCTTGGCCAAACGGTCATTATTCCCGTCGCGATTCCCTACTTCTTTATCGGCGCCACGGCAGCGGTATTTGGGAATGCCTCGGGGGGCTGGAAAGGCGCTATTGCCGGAAGTTTTATCACCGGAATTCTGATCGGCATAGGCCCTGCACTGATCTATCCCATCATGGAATCCGTCGGACTGTCCGGCACCAGCTTCCCGGAAACCGATTTTGTCGCCCTGGGGCTGGTTGTGTACTACATCGGCAAAATGCTGCCATAAGAGGGGAATACGATGACTATTGAACAACTGAAGTCGCACGCGCTGAGCGCTCGCCGTGACATTGTAAGCATGATTTATGAATCAGGGATTGGCCACCCGGGAGGTGCCCTTTCCATCATCGATATCCTGACGTGGATCTATGATGAAGAGGTCGATTTTTCTGTTTCGCCGCGGGCCCGCGTGGTGATGAGCAAGGGCCACGCCGTTGCAGCGCAGTATGCCCTGCTGTACCAGAAAGGAATTATCAATCGAAGTGAATTTAGCTCGTTCCGCCAGATTAACTCACGCCTGCAGGGTCACCCCAGCATTAAGTCGATTCCCGAGGTGGATGCCACCACCGGGCTGTTAGGTCAGGGACTATCCATCGCTTTCGGGATGGCCGCGGCTAAAAAACAGCACGGTGAGAACCAGCGCGTCTTCGCCATTATCGGTGACGGTGAAATGCATGAAGGGCAAATCTGGGAAACGCTGCAGCAGGCGGGGCATATGAAAATGGATAACCTGGTAGCCATTATCGACTACAACGGGTTTTCTTCTCACGACCCGGTTAACGAGGTGATTAACCTCGAACCACTAGCCGATAAGATCCGTCATTTTGGCTGGCACGTCCTTGAATTACACAATGGTAATGACATGCACCAGGTCGCCGACACGCTGCTACTGTCACGCCATCTTAAAGGCAAACCAGTCGCGATCATCGCCCATACCACGAAAGGCTGCGGCGTAAGCTACATGGAAAATAACGGCGACTGGCATTCTAAAACCCCCACCACTGAACAGTACCAGCAGGCTATGGAGGAGTTGCAATGATGAAAGCACCACGCGATGAAATCGGTCAGGCGCTGATCGCCCTGAAACAAAAAGGCTACCCGATCGTCGCCATTGATAGCGATTTAGCCAGCTCGACACGGACCGACCAGTTTGCCGCCGTCTACCCGGATGCGTTTTTCGAAATGGGGATTGCGGAAGGTTCGGCGATGAGCTTCGCCATCGGTCAAGCGCTGGAAGGCAACATTCCCTTTTACGTTAACTTCGCCATGTTCATCACCGGCACGGCATGGACTCAGCTACGGCAGGCCTGCTACGCCAAAGCCAATATTAAGCTTGTCGGCAGCCACCCCGGCATGGATGATGGGCCTGATGGCGCTTCGCATCATGCCCTGGAGGACCTGGCGCTCACCCGGGTTCTACCTGGCCTGACTATCCTGACGCCAGCTGATGCCGATGAGGTGGCGGAGGCATTTGAGCAAGCGGTAAACATCAACGGGCCGGTCTACATCCGCGTGGCGCGCGAACCGATGCCGGTCCGCGATAAATCTGTCGTTCCACGCGTCAGCGATATTGCCGCCATCGCCAACAGCGGCAGTGACTTTGCGATCGTTTTTGAAGGGACCGTGCTTGAGCAAGCGACTGAGGGCTATGAAAAGCTCCTCGCCAGCGGTAAAAAAGGCAAACTGATCCACGTCGCGACGCTGAAGCCGTTTAACCAGCAGGCATTCTTTACGCTGATTGAAGGCTGCCCGATCATTGCTTCGCTCGAGAATCACACGGTTAACGGTGGGCTGGGCGGGCAGATAGCCGAAACGCTGGCTCAGGTGGCCCACCCCGCTCGTCTTACCCGTCTTGGCACGCAAGATACATTTACCGAATCCGGTAACAGCCGGCAGCTAAAAGCCAAATACGGCATATCTGGCGACGCGCTATATCGTGCGCTTTGTTAACCAGGGAATCGGTCGCCCAGCGTATCGGGCGACCTTATCAGCAGGAGTTCGACATGGAGAATGCGCTTTTTACCGCCCATCAATTCACCGCGCAAAAAATCGATTGGCGCAGCGCCGTTAAGCTCGCCTGTCAACCGCTTGAAGCACAAGGAGATATCTGTGCTCACTACGCACAAGCCATTATCCGCGCCACCGAGCAGAACGGCCCCTGGTATATCCTTAGTCCCGAGTTTGCGCTACCTCACGCGCGTCCGGAAGAAGGCGTATTAAGCCAGCAAAGCCGCTTGTCACTGCTCTGTTGCGCCGAATCGGTCGTTTTTCCCGACCACCCGGATGTGCGGCTGATTATCGTACTGGCTGCGGCAAACGGTGAGCAGCATATTCAAACCATTCAGCGTCTGGTCTGCTGGCTGGATGAGGACGATCGTTTAGCGAATCTCACCGCCATCACCAACCAGCAACAGTTCACATCGATGATCGCCAGCTTGTAATCGCAAAGGGGGCTTCCCCCCTTTGTTCGCTTTAGCGATTCTTACGCGCCAGCAGCGGGAAAATCAGCCCCAGCCCCACCAGCACAAACGGTGTCGCCACGTTCAACGATAGCTGGAAAGCCCACTCCGGCGTGAAAGCGGTCATTTTCGGGAAAATGCCGGTCAGACAGGCAAAAGCGGTAAACAGGAAGCACCATACACCAACGGTCATCGCCAGCGAGCGATTGCGAATAAACACGTACTCGGCGTGATATTTTTTCCCCAGCCGAATCACCGCAATAAACGCCACGAACACCCACAGATAGCGCAGCGGCATGACCACCGAGTTGAGGTTAAGCAGCCACTTGTAGAGGTTGTTCATATCGCCAATGCCCAGCGTCGGCAGCATAATCAGCAGCGCCACCAGCACCAGCGTCAACAGATAACCATTGACCGGCGTGCCTGACGCATTGGTGCGGCACAGTTTCTGCGGGATATAGCGACTATCGGCATCACTCAATAACACCTTCAACGGCGCATCAATAGAGAATACCAGCGCAGCCACCTGCCCCAACGTGTTGGCAATGGCGTAAATGACCATCAGGCTATTGCCCATATGATAGTACTCGCCGAGGCGCTGGAAGGCGTAATACTGACCGTTGGCCATCAGGTCATCGGGAATATTGTTAGAGTCAAACATCATCCCCATCGCCAGCGAGCCGAGAATGGCGCACACCGCCACCATTACCGCGAGGAAGATCATCCCGCGCGGAAACTCTTTTCCGGGATTACGGGTATTGTTGACGTACGGCGAGATTTTCTCCGCGCCGCCAACGGCAAAGACCAGCATCGAAATGGTGGTGATATAGGTGAAGTCAAAATGCGGAATGAAAGTGCGCCAGGTAATATTGGTGGTGGCGATGGTCACTTCGGTGATGGCCGGTGCGGTCACCGCCATCACCACGTACAGCAGCGACATCACAAACATCGCGATACCGGCGATAGAACCCACCAGCTTCAGCGATTTCATTCCACGCGAAGCCACCCACATAAAGAAGACAAATAGCGCCAGCGTGCAGCCCTGTAGCACGACAACGCCGTACTCGGTGATCAGCGAGCCGTTGCCTTTAATTGCCCAACCGAGGGCAATCAGAATCGCCTGCGGCTTCTGCGCCAGATAGGGAATATGCACCACCCAGTAGGTCCAGGCCGCCAGATATGCCAGCCCCGGCCCCATGGTGTTTTTAATCCAGGTACTGACCCCACCCTTGCCGTCTTTAAAGGTGGAACCGAGCTGCCCGACGATCAGCGCATACGGCGTGAAGTAAAGGGCGAAGATAAACAGCCAGGAGAAAACAACTACCAGCCCCTGGTTGGCGTAGTTATTGACGACGTTGCCAAAACCCCACACCGTAATGAAAGACATCAGCGCGATGTTGTACCATCGCAGCTGTTTCTCTTGCTCGCTTGCCATAAAATCCGTTCCTTGAATGTTATTATTCGCAAATGCGTTATTTTTCGACGGATGATTATGCGAGCACTAAGCGGAAAAGGATAACGTAACAGTGCAAAACTCCAACATCCCGCACATTTAATAGGGTTAATGACGTTGAAGTCAGCAGGTTATAGGCTCGCCTGAACCGCCACTCTACGATAGCGCGACGTGAGTTCAGTATAGTGCCGATGGTGGAAAGGCGCGTTATCAGGCCGATAACGCGCCGAAAATCAGGCGTGGGCCACCGGGGTCGGATGGTGTCCGGCTTTGCGCAGCAGCATCATGAGATACACGAACGACACCCCGGCAATCATAATAAACAGCAGGTTATCGGAATAGTTTTGCATCAACATCGCGGTTAGCGTTGGGCCGACCAGGCTGCCGATGGTATAGCTCAGCAGCAGCGCCTGATTCATCGATACCAGTTGATGGTGTTCCACTTTCTCGCAGGCCCAGGCCATCGCGACCGGATAGAGCGTAAAGCCCGCAGCGCCCAGAATAAACAGCGCGGGCGCCATCATTGCCTGGCTTAACATCCCCATACAGCCGATGATGACGACAAACACCTGGACGCGCAGTACCAGCAAACGACCATAGCGATCCGCCAGCCGTCCAATCGGCCACTGCCCCAGAATCCCGGCGCTGACCATCACCGCCATCCAGAAACCGATGCCGGAGTCGCTGACGCCGCGATGGTTAAGGTACAACGGCATCAGCCCGTACAGCGAACCCAGCACGATACCGGAAATAATGCAGCCGTTGACGCCAAGGCGCGCCTGACGCAGCTTGAACATCGGCCAGACGCGCGCACTGTCGTCCTGCTGTTCATCCTTCTGATTGAGAATACGGGTAAACAGCAGCGGCAGAATACCGGCCAACACCACGCCGGTCATTAGCGGCAGAATGGTCGCCATGTCCGTCGGCAGCTTGCTGACAATGAGCTGGCCGAGCACGGTGCCGATGTAGTACATCATCATGTAGGCCGCCAGCAGCCGTCCGCGGTTGCGGGAAGTGCCGCTGCACATCAGCGCGCTCTCCACCACCACCCAGATCATCGCGCAGCCGACGCCCGCGACAAAGCGCCAGAACATCCAGCTCCAGAAGCCCACCATAAAGCCCAACCCCACGCAGCCCGCAGCAAAAATCAGCGATGCGATGTAATAGCTGAAGTTGAAGCCCAGACGCTTAATCAGTCGACCAGTCAGCATCGTACCGACCAGGTTGCCAGTAAAATAGGACGAACCGACCATCCCTACCTGCCAGGTTGGCAGATTTTCATGGGCGAGCCAGAGCGGGACGAGCGTGTTTAATACCGCGATCGCCAGCGTCAATAACAGTAAGCCGCAGAGCAGCAACAGCACTGGGCGAGTATAGGTGGACATGGGCTAAAAACCGTGAGGATAGAATGATTTCGAGCGCATCATGCCACCGCCAAAAACATTGTCAATCCACCTGATTTGCCCCAAAACGCGCTTTCTGGCGCGACGATTGATGTTTCTTATTCAGCGTGACGGTGCAAACGAATAAGCAAAATGTATTTAATTGTTTTTATTGATAAACGGAGTAAATACGCAGGAAGGGTTCAGTCGAAAAAATTCATGAACAAAAAGTGCCAGGGCGGGATCGCCCTGGCAGATTATTAGCTTAGCTGGCCACCGCCATGCCTACGGTCATATGCAGACCGTAGAACACGCCACGCCCAATCAGCTCTCCGACCAGCACCAGCACAAATGCCAGGCTGAGGAGCGGCAGCGCCGGCTGATAGCCCTTCAACTGCGGAACTATCCAGCACACCAGCGCCAACACAATTGCAGCAACGCGCCACGCCATCAGCGAACCGTAGTCCGGCACCAGCGCAGACGCTTGCTGAATCGAGCTGTGAATCGTGGCCAGTTCAACCCCTTGCATCAGGGAAACCACCACGCTAATCGCCAGCGCCGCGAGGCTCAGCGCCGGCAGTAAGCGCAGTGCCCAACCTTCCACTCCCGCCCAACACAGCAGCAGGTAACCCAGCAGCGGGCCGCCGATAAACAGCGTCAGGAAGAAGCTCAGCGGTGTCCAGACGCTATACCAGGTCGGTACGGTATCGATGGTGTTATAGACGCGCACCATCATCCACACGAAGACCACGCCCAGCACCATCGTCACCACCAGCCACAGGCTACGCAGTGCGCAGGAGAGCTTGTTGGTCACGGCCAGCAGCCAGCCGATACCGCCGACGGCGAAGAAAATCGCGCCGCTGGCAATTTCGTTACTCAGTGACGACGCGCCTACGCGATTCAGCGAGTTAAAGGCACGCATCGGCGAACCGAGGTGTAGCGTCGAGGCGACAAACCCAATGCCCATCAACACCCACAGCGCAAACATACTCAGCACCACGCGCTGTTGCTGCTCGCGCGATAGCTGCCCTTTCATCAGCGCCAGCGCCAGAACGATAAAACCGCCGGCCACGCACTGCCCAAAGACCGTGAAGATCATCAGCGGCCATTCATGCCATCCACTTCCCATCTCACACCTCCTTCGGATTGGCCAGGTAGCCAGTGGTATCGCCGCACGGACGTGCATTGGCGTTAGGTTTAATCACAATGCTTGGTTTGGTGAAGTGCGCCGACGGCAGCGGCGCAACAGCCGCCAGTTGGCCGTGCTTCTGGCGCAGTTCTTCAATCGGCCCAAAGTCCAGCGCGCGCAGCGGGCAGGATTCCACGCAGATTGGTTTTTTGCCTTCCGCTACGCGCTCATGGCAGCCATCGCACTTGGTCATATGACCTTTGGCCGCGTTGTATTGCGGCGCGCCGTATGGGCAGGCCATGTGGCAGTAACGGCAGCCGATGCAGACATCTTCATTAACGACCACAAAACCATCTTCACGTTTGTGCATCGCGCCGCTTGGGCACACTTTGGTACAGGCCGGGTCTTCGCAGTGGTTACAGGCAATCGACAGGTAGTAGGCAAAGACATTCTGGTTCCAGACGCCGTTGTCCTCCTGCCAGTCGCCGCCCGCGTATTCGTAAATACGGCGGAAGCTGACGTCCGGGGTTAAGTCTTTGTAATCTTTACACGCCAGCTCGCAGGTTTTACAACCGGTGCAGCGTGCCGAATCAATAAAAAAGCCATATTGGGTGGTCATCGGTTACTCCTTACACCTTCTCAACCTGGACAAGGTTCGTGTGCGATGGGTTGCCTTTCGCCAGCGGCGACGGGCGTTGAGTGGTCAGCACGTTAATGCAGCCCGCCTGGTCGATACGTTTTGTATCCGGGTCATACCAGGCCCCCTCACCCAGCGCAACGATGCCCGGCATCATGCGTGGAGTCACCTTCGCTTCAATATGCACTTCCCCGCGGTCGTTGAAGATACGCACGCGATCGCCATTGGCAATGCCACGTTTCTTCGCATCCAGTGGGTTGATCCACATCTCCTGACGGCAAGCCGCTTTCAGCACGTCGACGTTACCGTAGGTGGAGTGCACACGCGCCTTATAGTGGAAGCCGGTCATCTGTAGCGGGAATTTTTCCGCCAACGGATCGTTGTAGTTTTCAAAGCCCGGGGTGTAGATCGGTAACGGATCGATCACATCGCCTTCCGGCAGTTCCCAGGTGGCAGCGATTTTCGCCAGCTCCTCGGAGTAGATCTCGATTTTCCCTGACGGAGTCGTCAATGGGTTGGCCTGTGGGTCTTCACGGAAGGCTTTGTACGCCACGTGGTGGCCTTCAGGGTCGCGCTGTTTAAAGATGCCCTGCTTACGGAAGGTATCGAAATCTGGCAGCTCCGGCACCGCCTGGCGAGAAAGTTCATGCAGATGACGCATCCAACCTTCCTGCGTGCGCCCTTCGGTGAACTTCTGCTCCACGCCCATCCGTTTCGCCAGCTCGGTGGTCATGTCGTAAATCGTCTTGCACTCGAAACGCGGTTTGATGACCTGATCGGTGAAGATAACGTAGGACATGTTGCCGCAGGAGGCATCCAGCGCGAAGTCCATCTGCTCGGAAGCGGTGCAGTCCGGCAGCAGAATATCGGCATATTTCGCCGATGAAGTCATGTGGCAGTCGATCACCACAATCATTTCGCATTTCTTATCGTCCTGCAGAATTTCATGGGTGCGGTTAATTTCGGAGTGCTGGTTAATCAGACAGTTACCGGCATAGTTCCAGATCATTTTGATCGGCACATCCAGCTTGTCCTTACCGCGTACACCGTCACGTAGCGCGGTCATTTCCGGACCACGAACGATCGCATCGGTCCACATAAACATGGAGATGCTGGTTTCAACCGGGTTATCGAACGTTGGCATACGTTCGAATGGCACTTCATAGGAACCTTCACGCGCGCCGCTGTTGCCACCGTGAATACCGACGTTACCGGTCAAAATCGACAGCATGGAAATCGCGCGGGTGACGATTTCGCCGTTAGCGTGACGCTGCGGACCCCAGCCCTGGGAGATATAGGCCGGTTTAGCGCTGGCGATTTCACGCGCCAGTTTCACGATACGATCGGCTGGAATACCGGTGATCGTGGATGCCCACTCCGGCGTTTTCGCCGTGGCATCATTACCCTGCCCTAGGATATAAGCTTTGTAGTGACCGTTGGCCGGAGCACTCTTCGGCAGCGTTTTCTCGTCATAGCCGACGCAGTACTTATCGAGGAACGGCTGATCGACCAGATTTTCGGTAATCATCACCCACGCCAGCGCAGAAACCAGCGCCGCATCGGTACCCGGACGAATCGGGATCCATTCATCTTCACGGCCCGCGCCGGTATCGGTATAGCGTGGATCGACAATGATCATCCGCGCGTTCGATTTCTGCCGCGCCTGCTCCAGATAGTAGGTGACCCCGCCGCCGCTCATGCGCGTTTCGCCAGGGTTGTTACCGAACAGCACCACCAGCTTGCTGTTTTCAATATCGGACGGACTGTTACCGTCGGCCCAACCGCCGTAGGTGTAATTCAGACCGGCAGCAATCTGTGCTGAAGAGTAGTCACCATAATGGTTCAGGTAACCGCCGCAGCAGTTCATCAGACGCGCAATCAGGGTTTTTCCCGGCGGCCAGGAACGGGTTAAGGTGCCGCCGAGCGTCCCGGTACCATAGTTGAGATAAATAGATTCGTTGCCGTAATCTTTGATCAGGCGCTTCATATTATCGGCAATGGTATCAAAGGCTTCTTCCCAGCTGATACGCTCGAATTTGCCTTCACCGCGTTTACCGACGCGCTTCATCGGGTATTTGAGACGGTCCGGGTTATAGACGCGACGGCGCATCGAGCGGCCGCGCAGACAGGCACGCACTTGGTGCAAACCGTCGTAGTTATCATCACCGGTATTATCGGTTTCTACGTATTTAATCTCGCCATCGACAACATGCATGCGCAGCGGGCAGCGGCTTCCACAGTTTACCGTACACGCACTCCAGGTTACGTGCTCAGCGGCGGTAGCCGGGGCCAGCGTATCGGCCGCGTTCACGATGCGGCTAAAGGGAAGCGTAAAAGCGCTGCTGGCCATCGCCAGGCCACCTATGGCCGTGGTTTTCATTAAACCACGGCGGCTGACCTCGGCTGCCAGTAAAGCATCGGGGGTTTCAGTTTTCATGGACACTCACTTCGTTGCTTACATTGGAAACAAAGCTCGTTATATAGTTTAATATACAACGAATG
>NZ_JANEWH010000145.1:0-10720 GCF_028069715.1 Kluyvera sp. Awk 3
ATAAAATATCACGCCTGCCTGAAATAATCTTAATTTGCCTCATTTCTGTAACTTAGCGCACGATATTCCGGCTTTCCGGCGCTTTATGGACCTTTCAGGCGGAATAATATTTACCTATTGATGGGGCATGCTTAAGTAAAATTTTTCATTAAAAAGGCGATGGTACAGGGGCGTCATTATTTGCTATGCGAATTAAGTCCCGTAGAAGGCGCGCCAGCGTGTATTGCTGGCGTACCTCAAAGCGACTACTGCATCAGGAATTTTTCGAGGAACTGGCGGGTACGGGCCTGCTGTGGGTTGGCAAACAGCGCTTTGGCTTCGCCCTGCTCCACAATCCGCCCCTGGTCCATAAAGATGGCACGGTCAGCGACATCACGAGCAAAGCTCATTTCATGAGTCACGATGACCATCGTACGCTTCTCCTGCGCCAGCGCGCGGATGGTGTTCAGCACCTCCCCCACCAGCTCGGGATCCAGTGCCGACGTCGGTTCATCAAACAGGATCACATCCGGGCGCATCGCCAACGCTCGGGCAATCGCCACACGCTGCTGCTGGCCGCCGGAAAGACGGCGCGGATAGCTCTCTTCTTTACCTGAAAGCCCCACCTTGCCCAATAGCTCGCGAGCCCGAGCAACCGCCCCGGCTTTATCCTCGCCCTTCACGATCACCGGCCCTTCAATAATATTCTCCAGCACCGTACGGTGCGGGAACAGATTGAAGCTCTGGAACACGAAGCCGACGTGCTGGCGCAGACGGCGAATCAGCCCTTTCTGCTGGCCGATGGGGCGTGCGGTATCAATGGTGATATCGCCGACGCGTATGGTGCCGCTCTCCGGCTGTTCCAGCAGATTAATACTGCGCAGCAGCGTGGTTTTGCCGGAGCCGCTTGGCCCGATAATCGCTACCACTTCACCCTCTTTCACCTCAAGATCAATACCGTGCAGCACGGTCTGTCCGTGGAATTTTTTAACCAGGTTTTTGACTTCAATTGCACTCATTTCGGGTCTCGCTCCTGGCGGTTAAGCTGATTTTCAAAATAGTTTTGCAGCACCGACAGCACGGTCGCCATCACCCAGTAAATCAGGGATGCAGCCAGATACATGGTGAATACTTCCAGCGTACGCGAGGTGATCAGCTGCGCCTGACGGAACAGTTCCGGCACCTGAATCGTCGCCGCCAGCGAGGTATCCTTCACCAGGCTGATAAAACTGTTCGATAACGGCGGTAGCGCCACGCGCGCCGCCTGCGGCAGAATCGCCCGGCGCATCGTCTGCCACGGGGTCATACCGATACTCGCCGCCGCTTCCCACTGGCCTTTATCGATCGACGAAATCGCAGCACGCAGCGTTTCGGCAGCATAGGCCGCGGTATTCAGCGACAGGCCGATCATCGCCGACGGAATCGGATCCAGTTCGATGCCAAACTGCGGCAGACCGTAGTAGATCATAAATAGCTGGGCAATCAGCGGCGTGCCGCGAAAAATAGAGATATAGCAACGTGCCAGCCAGCGCACCGGCGCAATGGGCGACAGGCGCATCAATGCGAGAATAAAGCCCAGAACCAGCCCAAAGAACATCCCGCCAATACTGAGCTGGAGGGTAAAGACCGCGCCTTTGAGCAGATACGGCGCGGAGTCGATCACTAATTGGATACTTTCTTGCATGAGCGCGTTCTATTTAAATGTGAGGATGATAGGCGAACAGCGCAGGCGCGCCGCCGGTATGGACGAACAGAATAGGCCCTTCATCTTTGAAGCGTTTCTGGCTGATGCCGTCGATAAGCCCGGCCATCGCTTTGCCGGTATAGACCGGATCGAGAAGAATGCCTTCCAGACGCGCGAGCAGTTTCACCGCTTCCATGCCGTCGTCGTTCGGAATACCGTAAGCCGGGGCGAAATAGTCGTCCCACAGCGTGATTCCGGCAGTAGCCGTCAGTTCAAGACTGCGCGCAATCTCCTGCTGAAGCGTGACCACTTTCGGCAGTTGATCGGCCACCTTGCGGGAAACGGTGACGCCAATCAGCTCGGCTTCCGGCATCACCTGTTCGAGCCCCACGGCCAGACCGGCATGCGTTCCTGCGCTGCCGGAAGCGACCACCACGGAGGAAATCGACACCGCACCTTCGCACTGCTGCGCGATTTCCAGCGCGCTCTCCACGTAACCCAGCGCACCCAGCGCGTTTGAACCGCCAACCGGAATCACATAAGGACGAAAGCCCTGCGCTTCGAGACGCGTCGCCAGTTCAGCCAACTGCGCGTTCGGGTCGGTTAATGCCTCGCACATCTCGACCTGGGTGTTAAACAGATCCAGCAGCAGACGGTTGCCGTTGCTGAGATAGTTTTCTGCCTTCGTCCCCATCGGGTTTTCCAGCAGCGCCACGCAGTGCAGCCCCAATTTTGCCGCCACTGCCGCCGTCTGGCGCACGTGGTTAGATTGAATCGCGCCAGCGGTCACCAACGTGTCGGCCCCTTCGCGTAGTGCGTCGGCAGCGAGAAACTCCAGTTTACGCAGTTTGTTTCCGCCCATCGCCAGCGGCGTGACGTCATCGCGTTTGATAAAAATGTCGCGCCCGATGTAGTCGGAAAAACGCGGCAGATATTCCAACGGCGTCGGCGCGCCAATAAACTCAAGGCGCGGAAAACGGGTTAAATTTTGCAGTGACATAGCATCTCCTTAGTCTCGTTTTTATTATGCGCCGTAAATAAAAAAAGGCGCCCTTTCAGCGCCTTTTTTCCTTCAGAGCGATTACTGCGTAACGTCAGCTCCAAACCATTTTTCGGACAGCGCCTTCAGGCTACCGTCTTTCTTCATGGCGTCAATAGCGCTATCCACTGCTTTGAGCAGATCGTCGTTGCCTTTACGCAGCGCAACGCCTGATTCCTGGCGGGAGAACGCATCACCGGCCACCGCCAGCGTATTGTTGGTTTTCTTCACCAGATCCAGTGCCGCCAGACGGTCAACCAGAATGGCGTTGATTCGGCCAACGCGCAGATCCTGATATTTGGTCGGGTCATCGTCGTAAGTCCGGATGTCCACGCCCTGCACGTTCTGACGCAGCCACTCTTCATAGTTGGTGCCCAGACCGACGCCGACTTTTTTACCTTTCAGGTCCGCCGCGGTTTTGATGGAGTCTTCACTGCCCTTCTTCACCAGCGCCTGAATACCGGAAATGGTGTAAGGGGTGGAGAAGTCATATTTTTTCTGACGTTCCGGCGAAATGGTGACCTGGTTAATCACCACGTCGATACGTTTGGAGTCCAGCGACGCCAGCATACCGTCCCATTTGGTCGGTTTCAGATCGGCCTTAACGCCAAGGTGTTTAGCCAGTTCATTCGCGAAATCGACTTCAAAACCGGTCAGTTTGCCGTCATCACCCTGGAAACTAAACGGAGGATAGGTCCCTTCCAGCCCAACGCGCAGCGTGCCGCGTTCTTTAACCTGGTTTAATAAATTTTCGGCAGCAAAGGCTTGCACGCTTGCTCCCGCAACCAGCGCAACGGCCATTACGCCCATCAGCGCCTGACGACCCAGAAACTTCAGTTTCATTATACCCCCGAAAAACATTATTTTTCCGTAGTGTAAACCGTTCATCATCAATGACAAACACCCATAAGATCCATGTTATTCCAATTTAATATATATCAGAGGTTTCACGGTCTGCGAAGTTTTGTGCGTTGTTCAGCGCCTGCTGGTGATGAAATCGCAGGTATTTACGTAGTGCAATACGATAATTGTTGGTGCTGGTATCCGGCAGCCACGCCTCCAGCTTGACGTCAGCCTGGCGCTCCAGCAACAGCGTGCGCGGCACCTGTTGCGCGGAGAAGTGGTTGCCCAGGCGACGCAAACGTACGACGTATTCACGTACGGTACCGGCGCTCATGTCCGTGTGTTCGAGGAGGTATTGTTTGAAGCCGATGATATTGAAGAAGGCGCTCTGCTCTTTGCAGTGCAGATCGCCGCAGAAACGGCACAGCGCGGACCACGCATCGCGTTCCTGCTGCCAGGCCGCGTCGTCCATCAGGGTATCGAGGCGGGATATCGCGATTTTATTGACTATCTCCCCCTGCCGAACCAGCGTGATGCGGTCGAGCAGTTTATGACAGTGCGCGCAGTGTGTTTGGCTGTGTTTGAAGTCTTTCAAATAGCGGCTTAACGGCCGTCTTTTTACCTGCATCATCATGATAACTCCGGGTTTTCATTGATTAATGCGGCATTCTTTGGTTGAACGTAACGTTATACCAACCTACAGCTTACCCAGCTTGATGCGCAGACGCTTGATCGCCTGACTGTGCAACTGGCTGACGCGCGATTCCCCGACTTCCAGCACCGCGCCAATCTCTTTGAGATTGAGCTCTTCCTGGTAATAGAGGGTTAACACCAACTTCTCACGTTCCGGTAAGGCTTCAATCGCCTCCATCACGCGCTGGCGAAGATCGCCTTCCAACAGTTGATGCAGAGGATTTTCGTGCTGATTCTCTTCCGTCACCAGTTCAATGCTGTCGCCATACTCTTCTCGCCACTCGTCGTAGGAAAAAAGCTGGCTGTTATTGGTATCTAACAGCACCTGACGGTATTCCTCAACCGCAATCCCCAATCGCTGCGCGACTTCGGTTTCCGTCGCGTTTCGTCCCAGCTCTTGCTCCAGTTGACCCAGCGTTTGCGCAACTTCACGCGCGTTCCGCCGGACGCTACGCGGCACCCAGTCACGGCTGCGTAATTCGTCCAGCATCGCCCCACGGATGCGTTGCACTGCGTAAGTGGTAAATGCCGTACCTTGCAGAGCGTCATAGCGTTCAACAGCATTCAATAAGCCGATACCGCCCGCCTGGAGCAGATCGTCCAGTTCCACGCTCGCCGGCAAACGCACCTGGAGGCGCAGCGCTTCATGGCGCACCAACGGCACATAGCGTTGCCATAGCGAGTGTTTATCCATTACACCTTCAGCGGTATACATTGAATTCACGATAAACAGCCCTGCATTAATATGAGTTATCGGCACGATTATCCGTTTCTATAGCCGTTTTAATCGGTGGAACAGTGGGAGAAATGTGGGGTTATTTGCGCAGTAAAGTGAAATTTCAGTAACAAAAAAACCCCGCCGAGGCGGGGTTGAGTCAGGTTGAGAGCGATTAGCCCTGCAGCAGAGACAGAACCTGCTGCGGTACCTGGTTGGCTTTCGCCAGCACGGAGTTACCGGCCTGCTGGATGATCTGCGCTTTAGACATGTTGGACACTTCGGTCGCATAGTCGGCGTCCTGAATACGGGACTGCGCTTCAGACAGGTTGGTGGTGGTGTTGTTCAGGTTGGTTACCGCAGAATCCAGACGGTTCTGGATAGCACCCAGGGATGAACGGAATTTGTCGATGGAGCTGATTGCGTCATCCAAGGCTTTCAATGGATCTTTGGTCGCAGTGCCAGTGCTGGTTGTATTCGTGGTCAATTTGCCATCTGCGCTCACATATGCCTGAGCACCAACATTTGCGGCATATTTACCAGTACCATCACCACCAGTAACAGTGACAGCGCCAGTGTCTTTATCTACTGAATAGGTCGTATCGTAGGATGCTGTTTTGGTCAGTTCGCCATCATTGTCAACGTACGAATCGGTAGAAACACCATTTTTGAGGGAAGCTTCATAGTGCAGTGCGCCGCTGTTGTACGTGATAGTTGTTCCAACAGTATCAGCCTTAACTGTCGCCATCAGTGCATCAGCAGATACGGTGTCTTTATAAGTGACACCGCCACCTACAACGCCGGAACCAGAATCAGTACCGCCAGCAAACTTGTAAGTTTTACCACCAAAATCCACTGAAGACGCAACAGCAGTGCCCGCTTTATTATTTGTATCCGCAGCAGCAAACAGGGTATCCATTGTCGCCGCAGTTTCTGTACCCGTCGGGTTGTTGGTAGTCAGCGCCCCATTAACCAGGTATGCTGCTTCTCCGCCGATAGTAATATTGCCACTAGCATCAACGTCAAAGTTAACTTTGCCGGTTGATGAAGTGTAAGAACCAGACGCCGACTGCCCAACATCAGCTTTCAGACCAGCTGCAACACCAGCAACACCAGCAGTAGCAACCGTTGCTGTTGTAGAGAAGGATTTCGTTGCAGCATCGTAGCTGTAAGAGTTACCACCTACATCAACAGTATCACCGGTATTCAGTTTGCCGAATGCCGTGGAAGCATCCAGAGCTTTAAAGTCAGTAGTAACAGTGATATTACTTGTATCAGTAGTAACATCCGCCCCAGTAGCAGCAAGATCACTAATAGTCGCAGCTTTGTTCGCAATAGTACCTTTACCATTCACGTTAAAGCCATTCAGACCCAGAGTATCAGAGTCGATCTTCTTCAGGTCGATAGTAATGGTCTGACCATCATTCGCACCCACCTGAATTTTCATGGAACCATCTTTCGCCAGCACGTTCACGCCGTTGAACTGGGTCTGACCGGAGACACGGTCAATTTCGTCCAGACGGGATTTGATTTCGTCCTGGATGGAAGACAGGTCAGAATCGGAGTTAGTACCGGTAGAAGCCTGAACGGTCAGTTCGCGGATACGCTGTAAGTTGTTGTTGATTTCAGACAACGCGCCTTCAGTGGTCTGCGCCAGAGAGATACCGTCGTTGGCGTTACGCGCAGCCTGAGTCAGACCTTTGATGTTGGAGGTGAAACGGTTAGCAATCGCCTGACCCGCAGCATCGTCCTTCGCGCTGTTAATACGCAGACCAGACGACAGACGCTCAATAGAAGTCGACAGAGCAGACTGGTTCTTGTTGATATTGTTCTGAGTGATCAGCGAGAGGCTGTTGGTATTAATGACTTGTGCCATGATTCGTTATCCTATATTGCAAGTCGTTGATTACGTAATGGGTTTCCACCCGTCGGCTCAATCGCCGTCAAACTTGTTATCGTCTGCCGTTAAACAACCTTTAGAATTTTTTTTCGCAATCACGCATTTTTTTAGCCGCCGAAATACTCTTTTCTCTTGCCCTTATTCCCGCCATTAAAAATTTAGAATTAAGCGTAAACTTTGTGACATTCAGGCCGATAACCCCGGTATTCGTTCTACGTGTCGACAGATAAAAGGAAATCACATGGCAAGTATTTCATCGCTGGGAGTCGGGTCGGGCCTGGATTTAAGTAGCATTCTCGATAGCCTCACCGCCGCCCAGAAGGCGACGCTGACGCCTATCTCTAAACAGCAGACGTCTTATACCGCAAAGCTGAGCGCCTACGGGACGCTGAAAAGCGCGCTGACCACGTTCCAGACCGCTAACACCGCGTTGTCGAAGGCTGACCTGTTTTCCGCCACCACCACCACCAGCAGCAGCACCGCATTTAGCGCCACTACGGCAGGGAATGCGATTGCCGGGAAATACACCATCAGCATCAGCCATCTGGCGCAGGCGCAAACGCTGACCACCAGCACCACCAAAAGCGATACCAAAACCGCAATCGCCACCAGCGACAGCACGCTGACCATTCAGCAAGGCGGCGGTAAAGATCCGATCACCATCGATATCAGCGCGGCCAACTCCTCGCTGAGCGGTATTCGCGATGCCATCAACAACGCGAAAGCGGGCGTCAGCGCCAGTATCATCAACGTCGGTAACGGCGAATATCGTCTGTCGGTGACCGCAAATGACACCGGTAGCGATAACGCCATGACGTTGACCGTCAAAGGCGACGACGCGCTGCAAAGCTTTATGGGTTATGACGCCAATGCCAGCAGCAACGGGATGGATGTCTCGGTTATTGCGCAGAACGCCCAGTTGACCGTCAACAACGTCGCCATTGAGAACAGCAGCAACACCATCAGCGATGCGCTGGAAAACATCACCCTGAACCTGAACGATGTCACCACCGGCAACCAGACGCTGACCATCACTCAGGACACCACCAAGGCACAAAAGGCCATCAGCGACTGGGTCACCGCCTATAACTCGCTGCTGGACACCTTTAGCAGCCTGACAAAATACACCGCCGTAGATCCGGGTTCCGATAGCCAGAGCGCAAACAACGGCGCCCTGCTCGGCGACTCGACGCTGCGCACGATTCAGACTCAGCTCAAAAGCATGCTGAGCAACAGCGCCAGCTCCTCACAGTTCAAAACGCTGGCGCAGATCGGTATTTCTACCGACCCGAGCACCGGCCAGCTTGAGCTGGATGCCGACAAACTCACCGCCGCGCTGAAAAAAGACGCTACCGGCGTCGGTACTTTGATCGTCGGCGACGGCAAAAAAACCGGCATCACCACCACCATCGGCACCAACCTGACCAGTTGGCTTTCCACCACCGGCATCATCAAGGCCGCCACCGATGGCGTCAGCAAAACGCTGAACAAATTAACCAAAGACTACAACGCCGCCAGCGATCGTATCGATGCGCAGGTTGCGCGCTACAAAGAACAGTTTACCCAGCTGGATGTGTTAATGACCTCGCTGAACAGTACCAGCAGCTACTTGACGCAGCAGTTTGAATCGACCAGCAATTCCAAGTAATCACTTTTGATCGGGAGAGACATCATGTACGGGGCAAAAGGTACGCAGGCCTACGCACAGATTGGAGTGGAAAGCGCCGTCATGAGCGCCAGTCAACAGCAGCTTGTCACCATGCTGTTTGACGGCGCGCTCAGCGCGCTGATCCGCGCCCGCCTGTTTATGCAGGACGGCAACCAGCAAGGGAAAGGTCTTTCCCTGTCGAAAGCCATCAACATTATCGAAAACGGGCTGAAAATTGGCCTGGATGAGGACAGCCGCGACGAGCTGACGCAGAACCTGCTGTCGCTGTATGCCTATATGGTCAGACGCCTTCTGCAAGCCAACCTGCACAATGATGTTAGCGCCATTGAGGAAGTTGAGGCGTTAATGCGCAACATCGCTGATGCCTGGAAGGAATCTCTTCTTACGCCTAACTTGATTCAGGACGCCGTCTAATGAGCCATGCACCGCACCTTTATCTGTCGTACCAAAAGCTGGTTGAAAAAAGCAATCTGATGCTACGGCTTGCCACGGAGGGACTGTGGGACGAATTAATCGCCAGCGAAATGGAGTACGTCAATGCGGTGCAAAAGATTGCTCAACTGACGCGAGAGAGCCAGCCAACGGAACCGCTTCAGGAACAACTTCGCCCGATGCTGCGTAAAGTGCTTGATAACGAAAATACCGTAAAGCGCCTGTTGCAGGCCCGCATGGACGAACTGGCGAAACTGGTGGGACAATCGTCAATCCAGAAAACGGTGATGACGACCTACGGTAATCAGGGCGGTCACGTACTGGTTCCGCAGGATAATGTAGACCTGAATCACTGATGAATAGCGCTCCGACATCAACCATGCCGGAGCGACAAAATCTTACGGCAACACCGACGGCAGCGGCGCTTTAGTCAATGCGTTGGCGCATTCTACCGTGGGCCGCTCAACCCGCTGCAATGTCATGCCATCGTATTTCAGCGAATTGCCATCGCGTTCCACCGCATAAACATCCAGCTTGTTGGTCACGTTGTAGACATCGCTATCGCGCAGAGTGAGTTTACCCGGCAGCGCAATCACCCGTTGCCACTGGCGGCAGTCCAGCGTGTCGCCGTCGCGAGTGATAATCAGGCTGGCCATCGCCTCCGGGCTGACCAGCGCGCGCTGCGGCCCCATCGTCTGCCAGTATCCCGCCAGCCCCGCCGGAGCAGGTGATTTCACCACGGTTGAGTAGTCTTCAATCTGCGCACAGCCCGCCAGCGTCATCAGCGCTGCCACAATGGCTAATTTTTTCATTATTCATCCTGTTCCGGGAGAAAAAAACAGAAACATTATAGCGTTAAACCTGCGGGGGTTTCACGGAAAAGACGGTGCCTAGAGGGTAATCCGGACGAACAGAGGCAGGACTCTCCCAACATTGAACTCCATTGAGAGAGCGACAGAAGCTAGACTTGCATCCCCATCACATGAGCATACATTTTTCATAACCGACAAAGATCGTCCAAGAGCGCACTACAAAACAGATGGTTAGAGTCGCAGAAAACATCAGTCGTCTATGTTCGCCTTAGAGCGAGTGCTGTTTTGTGTCCCATCCATGCCCCACTTGCCACTCCCTAGCCGATCTTTCCCCTCGGCATACAAACAACACCATGCAGTTATCATGATAAGAGACTCACGATGAAACCCTGCCCATCCTACTGCCTACGGGAGATGATGCAGTTCAGGGCAGACTGGCTTGATGAGAAGGTGTGAGCGGTTGGTGCGAGATAAGCACAATAACCATTTCAAGGTTAGTAATGCTGTTTTTGTGTTAACCTCGTCGCGAAGAATTGTTAAAGATTAGGATTTACCCTACTTGAATTTGAGTTAACTTGCGAATGCATATAAAATCTCGCTTTACGCTAGACTGTCGGATCTGCTAATGCAACAGAAAAACATAAATTCTCTCCAGATATTGAGGGCATTTGCTGCTATATCTGTGGTAATAACCCATTCTGGGATGAAAATACCAGGCATAAATATTGGTGACCTTGGTGTAATTGGGGTTGACCTGTTTTTTGTGTTGAGTGGCTTTCTTATGACCTATACGTTCAAAGAGTCACGTGTTGGTTTATCATTTCTAAAAGCTAGAATCCTAAGAATTTATCCTGTTTATTTGGTTATATCTGCTCCTATGATTCTATCATCATTCATTAACTGGAATGATGCTGATAAACTTTATAACCTATTTCATAATACGACTCTAATACC
>NZ_JANEWH010000146.1:0-10429 GCF_028069715.1 Kluyvera sp. Awk 3
ATCTAAGATGAATCCGATGGAAGTCCTCTGTTTTCACACACTTTTTCCCCGTAAAACCGTAAAGTCGATGCTTCTTTGAGCGAACGATCAAAAATAAGGGAAATCGCATAAAAAAATATTCTCAATATAAAAAAGTTTATGTAATACTTGTAACGCTACATGGAGATTAACTCAATCTAGAGGGTATTTATAATGAATCGTACTAAACTGGTACTGGGCGCGGTAATCCTGGGTTCTACTCTGCTGGCAGGTTGCTCCAGCAATGCTAAAATCGATCAGCTGTCTTCTGACGTTCAGACTCTGAACGCTAAAGTTGACCAGCTGAGCAACGACGTGAACGCAATGCGTTCCGACGTTCAGGCTGCTAAAGACGACGCAGCTCGTGCTAACCAGCGTCTGGACAACCAGGCTCACTCTTACCGTAAGTAAGAGTTCTGGTAATAAAAATGGCGCACATTGTGCGCCATTTTTTTGCCAGCGATTTACCCTTCTCTACTGCGTCACGGTTTCTGAGGCCACTGTACTATTCTGCGCCGACAGCACCGATGCCGCGCCTTTCCCCTCAGAGACAATCACCGGATACCCGGCACGACGCGACAGCGCGCTTTTCACCTGCCCTTCACTCGCCTGTTCAGCAAACTGCTTGAAGCCCGACGACAAGGTCATCTTCATGGTTTGCGTATCCTGCGCTTCGTTCTGCGACAACGGGCGATGCACTTCCAGATAACGTGTGCCGTTCGGCTCTACCGCATACTTCACCGGCTCATTAATCACCCGCACCGGCGTGCCGCTGCGCACCTGCGCGAACAGCGCCTTGATGTCCGGCGCATTCATGCGAATGCAGCCCGAGCTCACGCGCAGGCCGACGCTATCCGGCGCGTTGGTGCCATGGATGAGATATTCGCCATTACCGTATGCCAGACGCAGCGCATAAAGCCCCAGCGGGTTATTGGGCCCGGCAGGCACGACCGGCGGCAATGTAACGCCACGCTCCAGAGAACGCTTGCGGATACCCGCCGTCGGCGTCCAGGTCGGGTTTGGGATCTTCTGTCCTACCCGAGTCGTCATTTCCGGGGTTTCCAGCCCCTGCAGGCCAATACCAATCGGATAGACCTGTACCTGCTGTTCGCCCGGCGGGAAGTAGTACAGGCGCAGTTCGGCAAGGTTAACCACAATCCCTTCGCGCGGTACGTCCGGCAGCAGCATCTGCGATGGAATGGTCACCACGGTACCAGGACGAGGAACCGGCGCGATCGTATTGTTGGCTTCAAGAATGAGCATCGCCGCCGTATCAAAGCGGCGGGCGATCGCCTGTAGGTTCTTATCCCCCTCCTGAACGGTGTAGGTTTGATTGTGGCCGATTAAACGGCTATTGGCTGGGGGTAATGGGTAGTCGACTGCCCTGGCGCTGGAAATCGCGCTGAGGGCACCTAAAATGCTGAGTGTTAAGAGGGACGCGCGCTTCATATCTGGATTCCTTATTCATATTCACTGACAACATGCCAGAAAGCTGAACCACCAGCGTGGTGAGCTGCTCGCCCACCTTTCGTAACAGAATGAAAGCTGTCTATTTGATATTAGCTAAAACTCGCCGCCTGCGTGCGGATCGCACGAATCATCGCCTCGAGCCCCTGAGAACGCGATGGTGTAAGATGCTGCGCCAGCGCCATTTGTTCAAACCAGGGGCGCACATCAAAGGCCTGTACATCCGCGGCGGTCATCCCATCGTAAAGGATAAAGACGACGGCAATCAACCCCTTAACAATCGCCGCATCGCTATCCCCCTGTAGCGTGATGTGCCCTTGCGCATCGCGCCCCATCACGATCCACACCTGGCTCTGGCATCCCTGAATGATATGCTCCGGGCTATGCTGCTCGGGGCTGAGGGGGGGCAGCCGCTGGCCCAGTTCGATGATATAGAGGTACTTCTCTTCCCAGTTGGCGCAACGGTTGAAATTGCGCAACAGTTTGTCTTTGTCAGGTAAAGCCGCCATGATGACTCCCTGTTATCCTAATAAACGGCGAATGCGTTGCAGGCCCGCCACCAGGCGGTCGACCTCCTCAACGGTGTTATACATCGCCAGCGACGCCCGGCACATCGCGGGCACCTGATAAAATTCCATCAACGGCATCGCACAGTGATGACCCGTCCGTACGGCGATACCGTAATTATCAAGGAAGCTACCCACGTCATAGGCATGATGCTTGCCGAGATTAAATGCAATCACCCCCAGCCGCTCCGCAGGGCCATAGAGATGCAGGTCCGGCACGCCCGCCAGCGCATCCAGCGCGTAGCGCATCAGCGTCTGTTCATATTCGCCGATTTGTGTCAGTCCCAGTGCCGTAACGTAATCCAGCGCCGCGCCCAGGCCGATAATGCCGCCTGTATTCGGCGTACCGGCTTCAAATCGCCACGGCGCTTTTGCCCAGGTGGTGCCTTCACTGAGGCTAACAGTCGCGATCATCGAACCGCCCCCCTCCCACGGCGGCATCGCCTGCAGGATCTCGGCCTTGACGTACAGCGCGCCAATCCCCGTCGGGCCGTAGAGCTTATGGCCCGAAAAAGCATAGAAGTCGCAGTCCAGCGCCTGGACGTCAACCGGGTGATGCATCACCGCCTGGGCACCATCGACCAGGACCTTCGCGCCATGACTGTGTGCCAGCGTAATCAACTCCGCCAACGGGTTCTCGGTGCCCAGAACATTGGATACCTGCGTGACCGCCAGCAAGCGCGTGCGGGCATCAAACAGCTCTACCGCAGCCGCCATTTGTAACGTTCCGTCCGCATTAAGTGGAATCACCCGTAACTGCGCGCCCGTGCGCGCGCAGAGCATCTGCCAGGGCACGATATTCGCGTGGTGCTCCATCGTGGTAATCACAATGTTGTCACCCGCCTGAACGTTGCTGCTCCCCCAACTGTTGGCAACCAGGTTAATCGCCTCGGTGGTGCCGCGCACAAAAACGATCTCTTCCGCGCTCGCGGCGTGAAGAAAATGCGCCACCTTCTGGCGCACCTCTTCCATGCGCTGCGTGGCTTCGGCGCTTAACGTGTGGATGCCACGGTGCACCGCAGCATAGCCGTTGCGATAAAACGCCGCCTCGGCATGGATAACCTGCTCGGGTTTCTGCGCGCTGGCGGCGGAATCGAGGTAGGCCAACGGCTGACCGTTGACTTCACGCGAGAGCACCGGAAAATCTGCGCGAACCTGTTGTACGGAAAAGGTCATTGTTTACCTCCTGCCAGACGTAGCCCAATGCGCGCCAACACATGCTGTTTCAGCGCATCAAGGGCAATGGCATCGGTCAGCCCGGCGGCAAACGCGTAGAGGATGATGTTTCTCGCCTCCTCCAGCGCAATCCCGCGCGAGCGTAGATAAAAGAGCTGCTCGTCATCGATACGCCCGACGGTGGCACCGTGGCTGCATTTTACGTCATCGGCGTAAATCTCCAGCTGCGGCTTGGTGTCGACCTCCGCCAGACGCCCCAGCAGCAGATTATTGTTGGTCATCTGACCGTCGGTTTTAATGGCGTGCGGCGCCACGGTAATCACGCCGTTAAACACCGCGCGTCCCTTATCGTTGACGATAGTTTTATGCAGCTGGCGGCTATTACAGTAGCCCTGGTTATGTTCAAGCCAGGTACGACTGTCGCAGACTTCCGAATTGACCGGCATCGCCAGACTGTTCAACCGTAACGTGCTGTTTTCACCATTCAATTGCGCACTACTGTGGTGGCGCGTCACCGCCGCGCCCAGCAGAAAACTGTGGCTGAAAACGGCGGAATCGCGTCCTAGCCGCAGATCGTTATGGGAAAAATGGTAGCTCTGGTCGTTTTCGAACCCCAGCTTCAGATGCTGTAACCGGGCGTTGTCGGCGATATCCATGGTAAGCCTTGCGCCGGTAAAATGACGCACCGTGTTCAGGCTGACGTACTGTTCAATCACCGTCGCCTGTGCCCCTTCCGCCAGCTTGAGATGGTGACGATAGTGCGCCGTATTCATCTCGTCCGTTTCCAGACCGCGCGTAATGTGTAGCAACAGCAGCGGCTTGTCGGGGCGCTGATTGCGATGCACTTGAATATGCGTGACGCTGGTAGACAGGCTTTCGGTGAGATGCAGGAAGGCTTCAGGATGCACCGCCTCCGGCAGCGACTGACGTTGATTATTCACCGTGACGTCGAATCCGCTGTTGCTGACGTCGTCGCTAAGACGGGGATCGAACTGACCGTCCACAAACACCAGCCGATACGCATCCAGCGCCACCGCGTGGCTGTCGCGCTGCTCATCCGTCAATGCGGGCAGCGCCGGGGCGACGAAAGTGCTGGCCAGCAGTTTATCCAGCGCGGTGTACTTCCAGTCTTCGTCTTTACGCGTCGGTAAGCCAAGCTGATGCAGTTGCTGGAGATGCTCTAACGCCTGAGGTGATGCCTGACCACCGCGCGCCTGAACCAGCGCATGCCACTGTTGCAATGCGCTATTGTTGCTCGCTAAGCCAGCCATAGCCCTGCTCCTCCAGTTGTTTCACGAGCCGGAAATCACCGGATTTTACGATACGCCCCTGGTACAGCACGTGGACGACATCAGGTTTGATGTAGTCCAGAATGCGCTGGTAATGGGTGACGATAATAAAGGCGCGCTTGCCGTCGCGCAGCGCGTTAACCCCTTCGGCGACGATTTTCAGCGCGTCGATATCCAACCCGGAATCCGTTTCATCCAGAATACACAGCTCTGGCTCCAGCACTGCCATTTGCAGGATGTCATTGCGCTTTTTCTCACCGCCGGAGAAACCCACGTTGACCGAGCGGGTCAGTAAATCCGCTGGCATCTTCAGTAAGTTGATCTTCTCTTCCATCAGATCCTGAAAGTCAAAGCGATCCAGCGGCTCCTGGCCACGATGAGCACGTACTGCGTTGAGTGCGGTTTGCAGGAAGAACTGGTTGCTCACGCCGGGGATCTCAACCGGATACTGGAAGGCCATAAAAATGCCTTCGCCAGCGCGTTCTTCTGGCGAGAGCGTCAGCAGATCGTGCCCCTTAAAGGTCACAGATCCCCCTGTCACGCTGTAGTCTTCTCGGCCCGCCAGCGTCGCGGAGAGCGTACTTTTCCCGGAGCCATTCGGCCCCATAATGGCGTGCACCTCGCCCGGGCGCACGTTCAGGCTCACGCCACGCAGGATCTCTTTTTCATCAACGGAGACCTGTAATTCATTGATATTCAACATATCGCTTCCCTTAATCCTTAACCGACGCTGTGTTCAAGGCTGATAGCCAGCAGTTTTTGCGCTTCCACGGCGAACTCCAGCGGCAGTTCCGAGAAAACATCCTTACAAAATCCATTGACGATCATTGAGATAGCATCATCTTCGCTAATCCCGCGCTGCAAACAGTAAAACAGCTGATCTTCGCCAATACGTGACGTGGTGGCCTCGTGCTCCAGCTGCGCGCTGTTATTACGGCACTCCACGTAGGGGAAAGTATGCGCGCCACAGTCAGGGCCAATCAGCATCGAATCGCACTGGGTGTAGTTACGGGCGTTGGTCGCCGTCGGCATGATTTTGACCAGACCGCGATAGCTGTTCTGGCTGTGCCCGGCGGAGATCCCCTTCGAAATAATGGTCGATTTGGTATTTTTGCCAATGTGAATCATCTTGGTGCCGGTATCGGCCTGCTGATGGCCGCTGGTCAGCGCCACCGAGAAGAACTCGCCGACCGAATTATCGCCGCGCAGAATGCAGCTGGGGTATTTCCAGGTGATCGCCGAGCCCGTTTCCGACTGTGTCCACGACATCTTGCTGTTTTCGCCTTCGCACAGCGCGCGCTTGGTCACGAAGTTCAGGATCCCGCCGCTATTGTTATCGCCGGGGAACCAGTTCTGCACGGTGGAATATTTCACTTCCGCGTCTTTATGAATGATCACCTCCACCACCGCCGCGTGCAGCTGATAGCTGTCGCGTACCGGGGCCGAGCAGCCTTCAATGTAGCTGACATAGCTGCCTTCATCGGCTATCAGAATGGTACGTTCAAACTGGCCGGTTTTCTCCGCATTGATGCGGAAATAGGTCGACAGTTCCATCGGGCAGCGCACGCCTTTGGGGATATAAATAAAGGTGCCATCCGACGCCACCGCGGCGTTCAGCGCGGCGAAGAAGTTGTCATTTTCCGGCACCACCGTGCCGAGATAACGTTTGACCAGTTCGGGATGTTCGTGAATCGCTTCACCGAACGAGCAAAAGATAATGCCCTGCTCCGAGAGCTTTTCCCGGTAGGTCGTCGCGACCGAGACAGAATCAAAAATCGCGTCAACCGCGACCTCTTTCCCCTCACGCACCGGCACGCCCAGTTGGTTAAACGCGGCCTCCACCTCATCGGTTAAAAAGCTGCTGGTCCCGGTCTGCTGCTGCGCGCCGGGTTCAGAGGCGTAGCTATCGTCGCAGTTGCCGCAGGACGGCGCAGAGTAATAGCTGTAATCCTGGTAATTCAGCGAATCGTATTTCGCTTTTAGCCAGTGCGGTTCTTCCATCAAAAGCCAGGCGCGGTAAGCCTTCAGGCGAAATTCCAGCATCCATTCCGGTTCGTTGCGCCTGGCAGAAATCGCCCGCACCACCTCTTCGTTGATGCCTTTCGCCAACTCATCGGTTTGCAGCTGGGTGAAGAACCCTTCTTTATAGTTCAGCGGGCCACCGGCCCAGGTCTGGACATCGTCAGTTGCGTCAGTATTACGCGTCATCATGTACCGCCTATACTCCGAAGCTTTCGCCGCAGCCACATTCGTTCTGCGCCTTCGGATTATGATATTTGAACAGCTGATTCAAACCTTCGCGCACGTAATCCACTTCCGTGCCGTCAATAAACGGCATTGCGCGTAAAGGCACCCACAGCTTCGCGCCGTCGGATTCAAACAACAGATCGTCTTTATCCGGCTCGCTTACCGCGTCCAGCACGTAGCCAAAACCCGCGCAGCCGGTCTGCTTCACCCCTAAACGCACGCCCTGAATCGTTGGCTGCTGTTTGACCAGCTCACGAATATGCGCAGCGGCCGACGGCGTCAGCGTAATGCCGCGCCAGGTCACATCGTTGGGATCGAAGGTTCCTGAATGTAAATCCATAGGTCTACCTCATCAGTGGAGCCACAAAGGGTTAACGCTATGTTAGTGATAATGATTATCACTTCAACCCGCGCCGCGTGGGGATATTCCACGCGGCCCCCTTTCCTCAGGCCTTTTTATAAGCATAGACCCTGTCGTCACGCGTGAGTGGGATAGCGAATTTTTTATAATGAATTGAAAAATAATGTATTTATGATGGATGCCGGGCAAAAAATGAAGGAGTGCTAAAGATGCATAGCCAATACCTATTTATTTAATCGGTTTTGGCGTGTTCTGTGAATCAAGGGGTTAGAGGATTATCAATGAGTTATGGGGTTGTTCTCGAACTAAAATCACGGCCAGACTTTCAGTTCTGGCACACCACATTGCACAGGTCTGGTATGCCACTATGCAGAATTCACTCAGTCAACTTAGTACGTGCAACCATTACCAGAGTAATTGGCATTAATTATTTTACTATTTACTGACTCAAAAATAATCGTACATGTGTAAGTTACTGTCCCAGCTGTCCTGCCCCCAGTACTTGTTGTGTAGGCCGTATTACCCTGCACAACGGTGGTATAGTCAGGAGCTTTGCCTGGCCGATTTACATTGTAATTGGCTTGGTAAGAGAGAAATCTGTGACCATCAACATCATATGTTTTTTCAGGTGGGCCTAATTGCTGAACTAACTGCAAATCGCTCCAACCTATTGTACTTTTAAGCTCCGCATCTAGTTCAGCTTTCGTTGGACGTTTTCCTAATACAGACTCTGTGTATCCAGTCATAAAACTGTTCACTGCGCCCCCACATCCTGAAAGGATGGCGCTTACCAAAAATACGAATGTTAGATTCTTAATCATCTCATCACTTACTTTGTTCGGGTACATATGACAGCTGTTGAGCCGAGCACTTTATCATCCCACGGCCCCTTAGAACCCGTTTGATCTAGCTCCGTTGCCAAAAGTGAATAATAACCACCGCCCATAAATCTCAAATCTATAGTGGTTGTCAGCGAGGGATTCCCATGGTGCCCCTGCGCCTGGAGACGATCGGCGCTAAGCGCTGAAATTTCCGCATCAAAATCACCATTAATCACAACATGTTTGTTATCAACAACATGAACTGTCACTCCCGTTTGACATTCAAAATTCATAGGATGTTGTACATCAAAAGGAGCGTAATCGGCCATGACCATCATCGGAGATATCATAACAAGCCCAGCTAAAATGATTTTCATTTTTATAGAACCATCAGAAAGGAGACATAGGTTAGCATGGCTCTTTTTGTTAATAATTGCTCTATATCATCTGTTAGGCGTCATTATCTACTTGCAAAACTCAGCAGATTCGCCGGCGCTCGCGCCTTAGCAACGGTGTTGGCACTTTCAAAAAAACACCCGGTGTAGCAAGACATGAACAGAACGTAGACCCTTGTCGTAATGGCCATACTTCGAATTGACCACAGACTCCTCTTCATATTGAAGCACTGTAACCTTGCTCCAGCCGAGGTTGCTTATGTTGACTATCTCTATCTCCTCACGTTGATGCGAGAGCGGTATGCACGAAATTCAGCCTTTCGGGCCGATGTAACAACAGCACATCAAGGATTTCCCGAAGCCTGAAAATGAAAAAAGCTGCCTCAGGCAGCTTCAGGGGATAAAAATAAGAAACGTTAAATAAGAAGGTTTAACCTTTATCGCTTAAAATACAGTTCCCCTTTTCGATCGGCGTTCTGACATCAGAACCTACTGTATCGTTAGTAATGCTGTAAGTTAATTTTTTAGCTTTCTTATTGAAAGTCATTGTCACCGCAGGCCCCGCTATCATCTTTGCGGCGTTCATAACACATCACAGAATAAAATCCATCTTGTGCTCTCGCTCTTCATATGATTTTATATGCAATAATAAGGCATAATAAATCAATAATGGGAGCGCCTGTATGTCCGTAGAATCGATCGCCCAAGCCCAGTTTGACGCATATAACGCTCATGACATTGAAGGGTTTATTTCTTGCTTTTCAGAGGAGTTTAAAGGTTACCGGATGCCTGCAGAATCGCCTTCAACAACAGGCAAAGCGTCTTTACGTGAGTTTTACCTGAATAATCGTTTTAACAATCCCGAACTAAGAGCAGAGCTTATTTCCCGAACAGTATTAGGTAATAAAGTGTTCGATCATGAGTTGATATACGGTTTGTCATCTACACCCCTGGAGAGTGTGGCGGTTTTTGAAGTTAAAAACGAACTGATTACAACGGCATGGTTCTATTTTCCGTAACGAGAAAGTGCCCAGCTATTCTCAGTAATCATCAGATCGAAACGCATGCGACTAACCAATTGTTCCATCTTTTGATTTTGGAACCTTCTGGTCATGCTCATTTAACAACAGGAGAACACCATGCTCGAACTCCGCCCTAATTGCGAATGCTGCGATCAGGATCTGCCGCCGGAATCGCCAGAGGCGTACATTTGTTCGTTCGAATGCACCTTTTGCATTGATTGCGTTACTCAGCGGCTTGACGGTCATTGCCCCAACTGTGGTGGCGAGCTGGTGCGACGCCCAATACGTCCAGCGGCAGCCCTCTTACGACATCCCGCATCCAGCCTACGCCGCTATAAACAATAGACAGGCATATGTTCTTTTTCGTTAATTCATGGCTGCGCGCCCGACACATACAGCGCGTCAACCATTTATTCTCGTTTATGACTTATCCTTTTTTTTCAAAAGCCTGTACCAATGAGAATCAGCCTCCCGACGATAATGACGGTCTGCGCTTACCAGCTCAAAATATTGGCCAAATACTTTCTCGATGACCTGCGGTGAGAGCGGCATTCCTCGTGGCGAAATATCCATCGCCCATATCAGATGCATGCCACCTGGTTTTAGTAAGCGGTTCACTTCACGGGCATATTTCATCTGCCCGGGTTCATCAAGGCAATGAAAACAACCAATATCATAAGAAACATCGAATGGCCCTGATATATCTTTCAGATTGGTCACATCTCCGGTGTGGAAACGGGGAGATTCATACCCTTCCCTGACACGATTACGAGCCTTTTCGATGGCTACCGCCGAAAAGTCAACGGCCGTTATTTTTATTCCTTCTTTCGAAAAATAGTCTGCAAACAACCCCAGACCACATCCTAATTCCAGTGCATTCAGCGGAGAATTTTGTCTGATAAAGTTTTTTAGTTCTGTCGGTACATTTGAATCTGTCCACATCATGTGTCCAACATCGGAACGATATGCTTCATCAAAGTCGGTATTTTTTTCTGGCGCACTCATCTGCTATCCCTACTTTTGGTCAGTGGTATTCATGATTATCTTGTATATAGCATGCTATGTAT
>NZ_JANEWH010000147.1:0-10393 GCF_028069715.1 Kluyvera sp. Awk 3
ATATAAGGGATATAATCAAACGTCACCCTCATAATGAAATATCAATAAGGTTACGTAACGTTATTATTTTCTGGAAAAAATTGGCTAATCATTTCGTAAAAAATTCGCCGTACTAATCATGTCAGGGGTAGACAACCAAGCCAGGTTGATGGCACGATGTCCGGATGAACACAAACGTAACCGTTACCCGCTCAAATCGTTGGTGGCTGCCTTTATAACAGGCGGCATGGGTTACGTTATCTTTTTCAAAGCCGCCGGAAGGCGGCTTTGTTGTTTTTCAGTCACGTCTTTCGGCTTTATGTCTTATAAGGAGCGACTGATGAACACCACACACACCATTCTTACCGGCGACCGTCCTACCGGACAGCTGCATCTTGGACACTATGCCGGCTCGCTGCGCCAACGCGTGCAGCTTCAGCATGAACACCAACAGTTTATTCTGATTGCCGACCTGCAGGGCCTGACCGACAACGGCAGCAATCCGCAGAAAATCAGCCACAACATACTGGAAGTCATGGCCGACTATCTCGCCGTCGGCATCGATCCGCAGCGCACCACCATTTGCCTGCAATCCGCCCTGCCCGCGCTGGCGGAGCTGACCGCGCTGTATATGAATATTGTTACCGTCGCCCGCGTGGAGCGTAACCCGACGGTGAAAAATGAGATTGCGCAGAAAGGTTTCTCTCGCGCGCTGCCGGTGGGCTTTATGGTTTATCCCATCAGCCAGGCCGCCGACATTACCGCATTTGGCGCCGATCGAGTGCCCGTTGGCGACGATCAGCTACCGATGATCGAACAAACCAACGAGATCGTGCACAAGATGAATAGCCTGACGACCGAACCGGTGCTACGCCACTGCAAAGCGCTGCTCAGCGACGTCAGCCGCCTGCCGGGAATTGACGGCGGCGCTAAAATGTCGAAATCACTCGGTAATACGCTGACGCTGTCAGCCAGCGAGGCGGAGATCCACCAGGCGGTCAGCGCCATGTTTACTGACCCCAACCATCTGCGCGTGGCCGACCCGGGAAAAATTGAGGGCAACGTCGTCTTTACCTACCTTGATGCCTTCCATCCCGACAAAACGCTGGTCGCGGAGATGAAGGCGCACTACCAGCGCGGCGGGCTGGGCGACAGGCAGTGTAAGAACGAACTGGAAACCTGTTTGCAGGAGCTGCTGGCCCCCATTCGCGAACGCCGCGCGACCGTCATTCAGGATAAAGCGATGCTTACAGATCTCTTGCGCCAGGGCAGTGAGCGGGCGCATGCAGTGACGCAGCAGACGCTGCACGCGGTCAAGCGCGGGCTGGGGCTCCCCCTTTTGTTCTGAGCGCCATAAGGGCATCAGGCTGTGCGGATGCCCTTCGCCTGTTTTGATTAATCGTGTTACACAATCAGCAAGTCCCTGTTAATGGTATGGACATAATCAATGCCGATGCTAGTATGACATTGACAGTAGCTATATTTATGCGTGTTTCATTTACGGCCAGGATTGCTGATGATGACCACATGAGTAGCACACTTCACAGCATCCTTTCCCCTCCTCAGTACGAAACGCGCGCCACTCAGTAACAGGGAACAGAGCGGGTAGCGTATGGACAAATTCAAGCGGCATTGGGCCTGGTATCTCGTCGGTTTGGCGGTGGCGATTGCCGCCGTGACATGGTGGATGCTGCGTCCACCGGGGCTACCAGAAGGCTTCGCCAGCAGCAACGGCAGAATTGAAGCCACCGAAGTGGATATCGCCAGCAAAACCGCCGGACGTATCGAGGCGATTCTGGTCAAAGAGGGGCAGTTTGTCCGCCAGGGCGAGATCCTGGCGAAGATGGACACCCGCGTCCTGAATGAACAGCGGCTGGAAGCCGCCGCGCAGATTAAAGAGGCGCAAAGCGCCGTCGCCGCGGCAAAAGCCCTGCTCGACCAGCGACAAAGCGAAATGCGCGCCAGCGAAGCGGTGGTGAAACAGCGCCAGGCTGAGCTTGACTCCACGTCAAAACGCCACGCCCGCTCCAGCACGCTATCGCAGCGCGGCGCGGTATCGGCTCAGCAACTTGATGATGACCGCGCCGCCGCCGAAAGCGGTCGGGCTGCGCTGGAATCTGCCCGCGCCCAGGTTTCTGCGGCTAAAGCGGCCATCGAAGCGGCACGTACCAGCATTATCCAGGCGCAAACCCGCGTTGAAGCCGCTCAGGCCACCGAGCGACGTATCATGGCCGACATTGACGATAGCACGCTGAAAGCGCCGCGCGACGGACGTATTCAGTATCGCGTCGCCGAACCCGGCGAAGTGCTGGCCGCCGGTGGTCGGGTGCTGAATATGGTCGACCTGGCCGACGTCTATATGACCTTCTTCCTGCCAACCGAGCAGGCTGGCCTGCTGGCACTGGGCAGCGAGGTGCGTCTGATCCTCGACGCCGCGCCGGATCTGGTGATCCCTGCCCATATCAGCTTTGTCGCCAGCGTCGCCCAGTTCACGCCGAAAACCGTAGAAACCAGCGACGAGCGGCTTAAATTGATGTTCCGCGTCAAGGCGCGCATTCCGCCCGAGCTGCTGGCAGAACACCTGGAATATGTGAAAACCGGTCTGCCGGGCATGGCCTATGTCCGACTGGATAACCAACAGCAGTGGCCTGCCATGCTGATGGTGAGGCTGCCGCAATGAAACAGGACGCACATCCCCCGGTCGCTCGGCTTGAGCACGTCGGACAGCGTTTTGGCACGACCGTGGCGCTCAACGACATTACGCTGACCATTCCGTCTCGCTGCATGGTGGGGCTGATTGGCCCGGACGGTGTGGGCAAATCCAGCCTGCTGTCGCTGATTGCCGGCGCGCGAGTGATTGAACAGGGTAATGTGATGGTGCTTGGCGGCGATATGCGCGACGCCCGACATCGCCGCGATGTCTGCCCGAAGATCGCCTGGATGCCGCAGGGGCTGGGTAAAAACCTTTATCACACGCTGTCGGTGTACGAAAACGTCGACTTCTTCGCCCGTCTGTTCGGTCACGATAAACACGAGCGCGAAGCGCGTATTGATGAGCTGCTGCACAGCACCGGGCTGGCGCCGTTCCGCGATCGTCCGGCCGGGAAACTCTCCGGTGGTATGAAGCAGAAACTGGGCCTGTGCTGCGCGCTGATCCACGATCCGCAGCTTTTGATCCTCGATGAACCCACCACCGGCGTCGACCCCCTTTCCCGCGCGCAATTCTGGACGCTTATCGACAGTATCCGCGAGCGCCAGCCTGACATGAGCGTACTGGTCGCTACCGCCTATATGGAAGAAGCCGAGCGCTTCGACTGGCTGGTCGCGATGAACGACGGGGAAGTGCTGGCCACCGGCAGCGCCGAGGAACTGCGTACACAAACCGACAGCCAGACGCTGGAACAAGCGTTTATCGCGCTGCTGCCGGAAGCGCAGCGCAATGCGCACCAGCAGGTGATCATCCCACCGCGCGACGCGAGCGAAGAAGAGATTGCCATTGAAGCCCGCGGCCTGACGATGCGCTTCGGCGATTTTGTCGCGGTTGACCACGTTAACTTCCGCATTGCCCGCGGCGAGATTTTTGGCTTTCTGGGATCTAACGGCTGCGGTAAATCCACCACTATGAAAATGCTGACCGGGCTGCTGCCCGCCAGCGAGGGCGAGGCCTGGCTGTTCGGTCAGCCGGTGGATCCGAAAGATATCGCCACCCGCCGCCGCGTCGGCTATATGTCGCAGGCTTTTTCGCTCTATAGCGAGCTGAGCGTACGTCAGAACCTGGAGCTGCATGCAAAGCTGTTCCATATACCGGATGATCAGATCCCTGGCCGTGTGGCGGAAATGAGCCAGCGCTTTATGCTTACCGAGGTCGAAGATGCCCTGCCCGCAGCGCTGCCGCTGGGGATCCGTCAGCGCCTTTCGCTGGCGGTGGCGGTGATTCATCGCCCGGAGATGCTGATCCTCGATGAACCGACCTCCGGCGTCGATCCGGTCGCGCGCGATATGTTCTGGCAGTTGATGGTGGACCTGGCGCGGCGGGATAAAGTCACCATTTTTATCTCCACCCACTTTATGAACGAAGCCGAGCGCTGCGACCGTATTTCACTGATGCATGCCGGCAAGGTGCTGGCCAGCGATACGCCGCAGGCGCTCGTGGAACAGCGCGGCGCGGCCACGCTGGAAGCGGCTTTTATCGCTTATCTGCAGGAGGCTTCTGACCCGACTCCCGTCGCGGAAATGGTGGATACGCCGCGTAAGAGTGAGAACGAGCCGCCGCGCCAGGCCTTTAGCCTGCGGCGCCTTTTCAGCTACAGCCGCCGCGAGGCGCTGGAGTTACGGCGCGATCCGGTGCGCTCAACGCTGGCGCTGCTCGGTACGGTGATCCTGATGTTTATCATGGGCTACGGGATCAGTATGGACGTCGAGGATCTGCGTTTTGCGGTGCTCGATCGCGATCAAACGGTTAGCAGTCAGGGCTGGACGCAGAACATTGCCGGATCGCGCTATTTTATCGAGCAGCCGCCGCTGTATAGCTACGACGATCTCGACCGTCGCATGCGCGACGGCGAGCTGGCGGTGGCGATAGAGATCCCACCTAACTTTGGCCGCGATATTGCTCGCGGCACGCCGGTGCAGATTGGCGTGTGGGTCGACGGCGCGATGCCAAACCGCGCGGAAACGGTGCGCGGCTACGTGCAGGCGATGCACCTTGCGTGGTTACAGGAGATGGCTGGGCGTCAGCCTTCTGCCAGCCGGGATACGTCGTTGATTTCTATCGAGACACGCTATCGCTATAACCCGGACGTGAAAAGCCTGCCGGCGATCGTCCCTGCGGTGATCCCGCTGCTGCTGATGATGATCCCGGCGATGCTCAGCGCGCTGAGCGTAGTGCGGGAAAAAGAACTGGGGTCGATCATCAATCTGTACGTCACGCCAACCACCCGCAGCGAGTTTTTGCTCGGCAAGCAGGTGCCGTACATCGTGCTGGGGATGTTCAACTTTCTGCTGCTGTGCGCGCTGTCGGTGTTTGTCTTCGGCGTACCGCACAAGGGCAGCTTCCTGACGCTCACGCTGGCGGCGCTGCTATACGTGACGATCGCCACCGGGCTGGGGCTGCTGATCTCCACCTTTATGAAGAGCCAGATTGCGGCGATCTTTGGTACGGCGATCATTACGCTGATCCCCGCCACGCAGTTTTCCGGCATGATCGACCCGGTAGCCTCGCTCGAAGGGCCTGGACGCTGGATTGGCCAGATTTATCCAACCAGCCATTTCCTGACTATCGCCCGCGGCACCTTCTCGAAGGCGCTGGGTCTGGGTGACCTGTGGGGATCGTTTATTCCCTTACTGATTGCCGTACCGCTGGTATTGGGGCTTTCCGTATGGCTGCTGAAAAAACAGGAGGGGTAATGCGCGGATTACGCAATATTTATAACCTCGGTGTGAAAGAGCTGCGCAGCCTGCTGGGCGATAAAGCCATGCTGGCGCTGATCGTCTTTGCCTTTACCGCCTCGGTTTACTCCTCCGCGACGGTGATGCCGGGCTCATTGCACCTGGCGCCAATCGCCATTGCCGACATGGATAAATCGCAGCTTTCCTCACGGATTATCAATAGTTTCTATCGTCCGTGGTTTCTGGAGCCGGAGCTTATCACCGCCGATGAAATGGACGCCGGGCTGGATGCCGGGCGCTATACCTTCGCCATTAACATTCCGCCTAATTTTCAACGAGATGTGCTGGCAGGAAGGCAGCCTGATTTGCAGGTAAACGTTGACGCCACACGCATGAGTCAGGCCTTTACCGGCAATGGCTATATCCAGAATATCGTGACCGCCGAGGTGAACAGCTTTGTGTCCCGCTATCGCGAAAATAGCGTGCTGCCGGTGGAGTTGGCGGTGAGGATGCGCTTTAACCCCAACCTTGAACAGGAACGATTTGGCGCAGTAATGGCGATTATCAACAATATCACCATGCTGGCGATTGTCCTGACCGGTTCAGCGCTGATTCGCGAGCGCGAGCATGGAACGGTGGAGCACCTGCTGGTGATGCCGGTGACGCCGTTTGAGATAATGCTTGCCAAAATCTGGTCGATGGGGCTGGTTGTTCTGGTGGTGTCGGGGCTGTCGCTGATATTGATGGTGCAGGGCGTGCTGCAGGTGCCAATTGAAGGGTCGATCCCGCTGTTTATGCTGGGGGTGGCGTTGAGCCTGTTTGCCACGACGTCGATCGGTATTTTTATGGGGACGATTGCCCGCTCCATGCCGCAGCTGGGGTTATTGATGATCCTGGTGCTGCTGCCGCTACAGATGCTTTCCGGCGGTTCCACGCCGCGCGAGAGCATGCCGCAGCTGGTGCAGGATATTATGCAAACCATGCCGACCACGCATTTCGTCAGCCTGGCACAGGCCATTCTCTATCGCGGGGCAGATTTTGCCATCGTCTGGCCGCAGTTCTTAACGTTGCTGGCGATTGGCGGCGTCTTTTTTACTATCGCACTGGTTCGTTTTCGTAAGACGATTGGAGAGATGGCCTGATATCGCGCTGCCCGTCACCCCGGCGGGCAGCGGCCAAATTCGCGATCCACTTCAAAAAACGCAGTTAATCCCTTCCGCTTCCGAGGATGTGTCAACCGTTTGACAGCCTTGCCGGAGGGCCGTTGTTACATTGCGGCCATCCGTCAGGACATACAGACACAGGAAGCAGCAATGAAAATCACCAAACTCACCACGTTTATTATGCACGTGCCGGTCACGAAAAATATTATCGGCGACTCAACCCATAGCATTACCCATTGGGGAATGCCGGGGGTGATGATCGAAACGGATACCGGTCTTGTTGGCTATGGCTATACCGGCACCCATGCCGATATCACCACCGACCGCCTTATCACCACGATCATTCAGGACGTTTTCGGCCCCATGCTGATCGGCGAAGATGCCAGCGAAGTCCGCTATCTGCACCGTAAGATGTCGCGCAGTTCGACCAATATCTGGGTTGGTCGCGGCGGTTTGATGCAAATGGCGCTCTCTGCCATTGATATCGCGCTGTGGGATCTTAAAGCCAAAATGGTCGAGCAGCCGCTATGGAAAGTCTTTGGCGGCTCGAAAAACACCCGCGTTCTCGCCTATAACACCGACTGCGGCTGGCTGGTCCGCGATACGGCGGAGCTGGTTGATGACTGCAAGAAAATGATTTTTGAAGAAGGGTTTAATGCCATCAAAATGAAAATCGGCAAGCCGGACCCGCGTGAGGATCTCAAACGTATTGAGGCCGTCAGAAAGGCGATCGGCGATGACGTGAATCTGATGGTCGACGCGAACGCCAAATGGGACATCAGTACCGCCAAACAATACGGCTCACGGCTGGCGGATTTCGATATCACCTGGTTTGAAGAGCCGATGTGGCACGATGACGTCGCGAGCCACCGTACGCTGGCTGAACATATCCACACACCGATTGCGCTGGGTGAGCTTCTCTATCAATTTGATTCATTTAAAGAATTTGTGCTGGCGGGTGCCGTGGATTACCTGCAGCCGGATGCAACGCGTTGTGGGGGGCTGACGGCGGTTTGGGAAATTGCCGATCTGGGTCAGGCTTTCAATCTGCCGGTCACGCCCCATCACGGTGACATGATGCAGGCGCAGTTGCACCTGGTCATGGCGCACCCTTCCTGCTCATTGCTGGAATTTATCCCCTGGACGCTGGACTGCTTCGTCGATCCGGTGGAAGTCAACGAGGGCTACTATTCTCTGCCCACCGCGCCTGGCGCCGGCACTACCCTTCGCCAGGAGGCGCTTGAGCGCTTTAGCGTAAGATAAACCAACCTGTATCGCCCGGGCACGGCTCGGGCCACAACAATAATGACAAATACAAAGAGGTGATTTATGCCCGCCCCTACCGATCAGGATTTATCACTGGCAATCCGTAAATCCATTCGTCGGATCATCCCGATGGTGACGTTGATGTTTATTCTGGCCTATCTGGATCGTTCCAACATTGGCTTTGCCAAACAAGAGTTTCAGCTGGATACCGGCCTCAGTGATGCGGCTTACGCTTTTGGCGCCGGGATCTTCTTTATCGGCTATGCGCTGTTTGAAGTCCCCAGCAATATACTGCTTTATCGTATCGGCGCTCGCGTCTGGCTTGCGCGTATTATGGTGACCTGGGGCCTCGTGTCCGCGTCGATGATGTTTGCCCACACGGAGTCGGTTTTTATCTTCTTACGCTTCCTGCTTGGCGTCAGCGAAGCAGGTTTCTTTCCCGGGGTTATTCTTTATCTGACCTTCTGGTTCCCGCAGCATATCCGCGCGCGCGTCACCGGCTACTTTCTGTTTGGCGCACCGCTGGCCTTCATCATCGGCGGGCCGCTTTCCGGTTCACTGCTGTCGCTTGAGGGCACGGTACTGGCGTTTGGTTTGCACGGTTGGCAGTTGATGTTCCTCGTGGAAGGTCTGCTCGCCTCCGCCGTTGGCATCTGGGTCTTCTTCTATCTTGATGACCGCCCTGATAACGCTAGCTGGCTGACAAAACAGGAAAAAGCGGCGCTAAATAAAACGCTGGATCAGGAGGAACAGGTCAAACTCGCCCACGGGCCGAAAGGGGTATGGCAAGCGCTGCTGGACATCCGTGTGCTTTATTTATGCCTGATCTGGTTTACGGTGCAGGTATGCGGTTATGGGATCTACTTTTTCCTGCCGACGCAAATCGCTACGCTGATGGGCACCAAAGTGGGCTTACTGGTCGGCTTCATTACCGCTATTCCGCCGCTGTGCGCGGCTATCGCGGTGTACTACGTGCCGCGTATTTCGGAAAGATTGCAGGAGCGTCGTTATGTTGCCTCTATCACCTTTATGTCCGGCGCCGTCGGGATTGCCATCTCCGGGCTCGCAGACAGTATCCCGTTGATTGCCATTGTCGCTCTGTGCGTCGCTGCTGCCGGGCACCTGGCAATGCAGCCGTTATACTGGACCTTCCCCTCTTCTTATCTTGGCGGTGCGGCAGCCGCTTCGGGCATCGCGTTGATTAACTCGATGGGGAATCTGGGAGGATTTGTGGCACCAAACCTGCGCGTCTGGGCGGAACAAACCTTTCACTCTGCGCAGGCGGGGCTCTATTTCCTGGCCATGGTGACGGCAGCGGGCAGCCTGATGATTCTGGCGCTCCGTCGATTCGGCATTGAAAAGCCCATGAACACGCCGCCCGCCAACCGCAACGTATCGGCCAGCGAGGCAAAATATCTGCGCCACTCTGATTAACAGGAAATGATACAGTGCTACGACAACAATCAACCTCAGGCAGTCACAACGATGGTTAAGATATTGGCCGTAGCACCGTCACATGATCCCGCCATTTCGCCGGAGGAGATCAACACTATTCTGCTTGGCAGCAGTTGGTTTCGCGCACTACCGGATTATCTCATTGAACAGATGGTGTCCCGCGCCACTCTGTATCAATACGAGAATGGTGAAATCATTCACTACCGCGGTGATGAATCGCTGGGTTTGTATGCGGTCATCACCGGTTCCGTGAAGGTGAGTTCCGTCTCTGCCGATGGCAGAGAATGTATTTTCCGCTATCTTTCGCCGGGCAACTGGTTCGGCGAAATTGGCATGATCGATAAGTCTACCCGCACCCACGATGCGAGGGCGATCGGTAAGACGATACTCCTGACGCTAAAGCCCCGCGACGTTGAATTCCTTCTGCAAAACTACCCGATTCTTCATCGTTTTCTGGCGTTACTGTTGTGTAAAGTGGTACGCAATGCCTTCACCATGCTGCATGACAGCACGTTGTTATCGGTGTCTGCGCGCCTCGCAAAGCGGTTAGTCAGCCTATCAGAGGGATACGGCGAGCCGCATGAACGGGGAGTGTTGATCAATCTCTATCTGACGCAGGACGATCTGGCGACAATCATTAATACGACTCGCCAAACCATCAATAAACGGTTGGTTGCGTGGGAGAAATTAGGATGGATAGACGCGAAGTACGGCAAAATTTTAATCGTCAATATCAATGCACTCAGGCAGTTATATGCTGATGAAGACGAATAGCGCGATCTGAGCGCTTTTCTATTTCGTACAGACGCAAAAAAGCCCATCCGTCAGGATGGGCTTCTTCACTTATTTGATGCCTGGCAGTTTATGGCGGGCGTCCTGCCCGCCACCCTACGGGCCGTTGCTGCGCAACGTTCAAATCCGCTCCCGGCGGATTTGTCCTACTCAGGAGAGCGCTCACAGACAAACAACAGATAAAACGAAAGGCCCAGTCTTTCGACTGAGCCTTTCGTTTTATTTGATGCCTGGCAGTTCCCTACTCTCGCATGGGGAGACCCCACACTACCATCGGCGCTACGGCGTTTCACTTCTGAGTTCGGCATGGGGTCAGGTGGGACCACCGCGCTACAGCCGCCAGGCAAATT
>NZ_JANEWH010000148.1:0-10228 GCF_028069715.1 Kluyvera sp. Awk 3
GCACTATGATAATAAAGTCATAGTGCCTTTTGATTACGCTGATTAATCTAATTGTAAAGTGACCCTAGATATTTTTGCACTTTCTGACAGTGTATCCACGATGTCGCACTTTAAAGACCGTTCGCTTTCGATACTGGTAAGGTACATAATAAGCCAGGAGGTGACTTTCCACACCGGAAACCAACCGGATAAATGATATTATGTGCAGTGGCTTGTCTTTGCGTAATGGAGATACCACATACTCATCGCTAAGATCATCATCATCTATTTTATAATTCATGAGATTATGATAATCACATACATTTTTCCTGAATATATTCGTTGGGATCCCTCCCCTTACGCCCTCTAATTGCGACAAAAAATGCCGATATGGATACGAGGCCCCTCCCCCTGGAGTGTAGTAGCGATACTCCGCAGAGATAGCGGCAATGATATTCATCAAACGTCCCTCTCTAAATGTGAACATTGACAAAATGGTATATATCCTCCACGCGTTCTACTTTTGTTATATCTTCTTCTGTATAAGCAATCGAATACGTTTGCTCCAGCGCAACAAAAATATCAATCATTGCTAATGAGTCGGCCAAAAGATCGTAATACATATCTTTATCTTTAGTGACCTGCTCAATATCACAACATAATGCTTGAGCAATAATATTATTCACGGTACCTACAACATTTTGTTCTATTCTCATAGCTTCCTCTTTCAAAATGGCACACAGCAAACTACTTTTTCGCTGTGGATTTTGAAACACCGCTGAAATATGGCGTCGCCTGTGATGAACCACGACTCCCTACAAACGATGACGATTTGTATGTCTGACCAGGAGTCACTTTGCTGGCCTGTTTACCATCAAGTCCTTGCCAGTGCGAACCCTGACGGTTCAACATGCCGGGTTCCTCCTGAGTGGAGCGCGGCGATTCAGTCGTGTTCGTGCGGGCGCTTAAGGAACCTGATGTTGCGGAGGCTGGCGACTGAGCTGTCACGCCGCGTGCCTTTCCATCAACGGAGCCCTGAGACGCATGTGGCGTGCCTGCTGACGCCAGCTTGCCAGAGACTTTTCCCGCCAGGCTGCTATTCAGCCCCTGGAACGGCGTCCCCTGGCTGTTCAGCATCGTCGGGGCACCCTGCACAATACGCCGGGCTTCTGCCGGGTTCGTCCGGGCGTTTGCAGAGCCCGGGCCGCCGATATACGGCGCGCTTGGTTGTGTGGGGGCCGGCTTGCCAGTAATTTTTCCCGCCAGGCTGCTCTTCAGCCCCCGGACCTGCGTTTCCTGGCTGTTCAGCAGCGTCGGGCCAGGCTCCACAATACGCCGGGCTTCTGCCGGGTTCGTCCGGGCGTTTGCAGAGCCCGGGCCGCCGATATACGGCGCGCTTGGTTGTGTGGGGGCCGGCTTACCAGTAATTTTTCCCGCCAGGCTACTCTTCAGCCACTGGACCTGCGTTTCCTGGCTGTTCAGCAGCGTCGGGCCAGGCTCCACAATACGCCGGGCTTCTGCCGGGTTCGTCCGGGCGTTTGCAGAGCCCGGGCCGCCGATATACGGCGCGCTTGGTTGTGTGGGGGCCGGCTTACCAGTAATTTTTCCCGCCAGGCTACTNTTCAGCCACTGGACCTGCGTTTCCTGGCTGTTCAGCAGCGTCGGGCCAGGCTCCACAATACGCCGGGCTTCTGCCGGGTTCGTCCGGTCGTTTGGCCCCGTCGCCCCATCAATGACATCGTGACTTTGTGTCTCCCTGTTCTGCGTTGTCCTGCCATCAGACGTACGGTCCGCTGACGTATCCGGCGTGCCTGCGGAGGTCGGCTGACCAGTAATTTCTCCCGCCAGGCTGCTATTCAGCCACTGGACCTGCGTTTCCCGGCTGTTCAGCAGCGTCGGGCCAGGCTCCACAATACGCCGGGCTTCAGCCGGGTTCGTCCGGTCGTTTGGCCCCGTCACCCCATCAATGACATCGTGATGCAGTTCATTAGCAGCATCATTGTTGCTATCCAAACCTCGACTAACAGATTGGCGCGGAGATTCACTCCCCTGATTACCTTCATGGTAGGTGTAAGTGAACGGTGCATTGATTGTAATGTTGATACCCGGTTGATTCGAAGGCCCCATTTCTATCTCAGGGCCAGGGCGCGGATTGGCCGCGTCATCCGCTTTGGGTTGTGCTATATCAGCTAGCGCATTTCTCAATAGATCAAATGTTATCGACTCCTGACCGAGTCGGGTCTGGGCCTGCTCGAAAGGGGATAAATTGCGGCTCCGATTGATAACACTCAGGGAGGAATTTTGCTCCGCAATCGAATTCCTGAAAATGTTATGAACGTTGTCCATCACCTGGACACATTCCTCCTGAGATAGACCCTCATTAATCAGTGATTCATAAATACGATTTGCTATTTCGACATTGTAACTCAAGCCTGAAGATTGCTGAGAATACTTATCAAGCGCAACCAGATTGTTGCAGATCGCCTCGTGTTTTTTTAATTCGCTGTAATTTTTACTCGACCCAGCCGCTGGAGAATCCATCCTCACACCATTTTTAGCAATGCTGGAGATGAATGATTTAGTCACATTATTAAGTTCTTTAAGCGCCTTACTATCATCTGGCGCCAGGCGTGATTTAATCTCATGACGCATGACCATAAAATCCTCAACACATTTCATGGCCCTTGGTTCAGAGTTACCGCTATTATTCTCAACAATTGCAGTAAATGCTTTTACCGTTTTACCTGGCAATTGGAAGGTGGCAATTTCATTTAACAGCGCCTGCTTTGCGGTTTCAGCTTTTTGGGCAGCGAACTGCTCACCAGAGGACAAGGTCTTTAATGCGTTTGCAATTTTCTCGTTCAGCGAGGCGTCCCCTGGCGCACGGGAATTCTGCGTGACCTCAGCGTGATTATCCACCGAATCTCGACTAAGCGCCCTGTTTGCTGGCTCTTGAGCACTTTGCGCCGAATCCGTTTCACGGGTATTTATTGCGTTCTGCGCAAGCGATACTGCCTGGGTCAGGAGCTCAGCAACAGATTTATGGTGAGAGATAAACTGTTGCTCGGCATCTTTCAGCACAAGCTGTGAGTTGATGTTTGAAACGCCAGTAACATTACCAAGCGGTCCCCGCACTTGAGTTGCAGGGTTATTCAATGATGAACGAAGTAGTGGTGATGCCGTGCTTGAAGAAGGTATCATAACAACTCCCTATGAGATATTAAAGAAGGACTTATCAGACTCTAAAAGCTGAGAAATAGTACTGCTTAATATTTTGACTAAATTATCAAATGTAGAGTTTGCGTTTGAATATTTCTGCGTCAGCGACTGCATGCCGGTTTGTACGGAATCCTTCGTAATATCGACACTACTTTGATATGCAGCCCACTGCGCTGAGTTAAGTGTTTTGTTATTGTAATCGTTATAAGAACTTGTATATAGTTTCCTGACCGATGATAAATCTATACGAACATTATTCCCATCAACGCATTTATCTGGGTCAAGCCCCATTTCCTTAGCCCAGGCCTTTGCCTCATCCGGGGAGGATGCGCTATATAAGATCCCAGCATCACCGCTGTACTTATCAATCACACTTTTTAATTCAGCAGCAAAACCTCTACCATTAAATTTAATATCTTCGTCATCAACCGAAATGTATTTCTTCAGGTTCGCCATAACATCAGAAAAATCGGCGTAAAAGCTGGCGTACACCTCCACGGCTTCCTGAAAAACATCAAGATAGTTTTCGCCCATTGAGGCAATTGCCTCGGCAACGGCATCGCAAATCTCTTTGCTGCTGGAAGTGGAAAATTCGCTATCCTTAACCACCTCATTAAATATGCTGAGAATATCTTCCGCATCTGCCGTGGAGGCGTCATCAGGCGTTTCGGCTGCAACCGGTAGCGAGGTACGGGTAAACGCCGCGGCAGTCCTGGCCGAGTTAAGGAATTTCCGATCGGCAAGGGTTAGCGCCGCCGGCACTTCATTACTTGTACTCACGCCAGCGGCGCTAACGGATGAAGACAATTCCGCTGCGATACTCGCTAAAAGTGCTTTCTTCTGCTCAACAGCTTGTCTTGTAATAGCATTTTTAGCCTTAATGACTTCCAGCTTTTTCTGTAGCTCGGACGTCTGCCAGTTTTCAACCAGCTTGCTAAGTTCCGCGACGTCATCACGGGTTGATGGCGTTGATTTTAAGAGTAAACGGACAACGGAATCTGGCAACAAACTCTTCAGTGTGGTGGTAGACACCGGGGCCATATCATCTGTCGATGCCAGATTTTGGTTATTATCAACTGGCGACTCGCTCTCCACCGTTTTGTTCAATAACCAAGCCGGAGTAATGGGGTTCGATGTAATATTATCAATTGGCATTCTTACTCACAAAAGCCTCCTTAAGCAGGAGGCTGGGCTTAATGATAACAGGAGGACTAGACTTTCAGGTTAGCGGTCATGGCTCTGACAGTGCCCGCTCGGTTGGCGAGAATCTGGTTGAGCAATTGCATCAATTCCGCCTTAAACTGACCGATGGCCTGCTGCTCGCGTTCATCAGATTCTTTACGTGAAGTAAAGACGTTTTCATCTGTTTTCAAAATCTGTGCGTTCGCTTCAGCGTTTGCTTTGTCAACATGACCATTTGAAGAAGACAGGTTCGCAACCGCCTGCCCACCCTGACCAAACATCATCCCCTGCATTTGCAGTTTGCTTGCATCGTTGGCGCGCAGTTGCTGCTGCAGGTTTTCTGCTGAAGAATCATGCTTCAATCGATTAGACTCTTTTTTCAGCAGCTTGATATCAGAGGCATCCTGTGACGTCATCTTATCCAGTCTTGAACGTGAGCCTGGTACCGCACTGGCACTCAGCGCATCGGAATCGCGCTTAAGGTTAATAGATTTTGAACCATGAACTTGAATCGCCTGGTTTGATTTAGTTAACGCTTTGGTCTGGATACCACCGGACACAGCCGTTGTCGCTAACGAAATACCGGCCTGTTTATCCACCATCGCTTTATTTTCAATACCAGCCTGGACAATTTGCTTAGAGCTCATCTCCCCCAAACTGCGCGCCATCATGTTATTGGCACTAGACTGTTCACGCATAATAGATTGGTTATATTGTGCGGCCAGGCAAATCGTTTGCAGAACTTGTGCTGCTTTGCCACTAAACCCATTGGCAATAGTCGAAATATCGAAACCGCTCTTATTAGCCAGCACAACCAATGAATCATTCATCTGATCCATGGCTTTGGAGGCTTCGGACTGGGTTAAGTTAGAAATAGACCCCAACGCCTGAGAAACCTGCTTGGTGAAGGCTTCTGGGTCTGCCTGCACTGGGCTAGGGACAATATCAGGAGCGGTGTCTTTCAGTGACGCCGCAGACACCACATTTTTTGCCGCACTGTCAACAAATACTGGTGTGGCAGTGCTTTGCGTAATTTCCTGAGATTTTAACGGTGCCGACTCGGCCTTTTTAATATAGCTATCATTATCGAGCGTAGTTATTGGACGCTGTGATACAACGGAATTAGAAATGGTCGTCATAATATATATCCTGAATAAAATTAAGCTTTCATATTTTTAATAACAGCAGCACCAGTCGCAGCCTGATTTTGCAGCATATCAGAGAGCGTCAGCCCCATTTGCTGCACTTGCTCCTGGTCTTGTTTAAAACGTGTCAAATAGCTCGATATAATATCACTTAGTATTCTCACATCGGTTTGCGCGAGTTGGAAACTCGCCAATGCTTTCTGGGCTTCCAGTTGAATATTGGCAATATTCATGCTCATGCCGGACTGGATAATGCCATTGGAGGTGTTGACACCGACGTTCGCCATCATGATATGGTTCATATTAATCTTGCTCAGATTATTCAGAACCGTCGACTCACTCCCCTGAAGAAAACCAGTAATATTTTTAGTGACACTCTGGGTAACATTTTGAATGCTTTGCGAAACCTGTGTGGCTACCGCTCTGGCGGCAGCGGCGCCCTGCTTCGCTGTATTTTTAACCAGCGTCGGGATGAGCTTATTGATCGCTTTAGCAATCGCCGCTTTCACCGTTTGAACAATGGCAGAAGTCATCGCCTGCGACATTTTCTCAATCAAGAATTTGGCCGCGCTTTTAGCGACAAAGGCCACAGCAACAATCGCCGCAATCGCCACCGCCGCGGTTACCACAGAGTGGATTGTGTCCATCATGTTAGCGCCGGTTGCTTTATCAATGGCATTCAGTAGCAGCCCTAGCGGGGTGTTATCAAAGATTTTAGTAACAATATCACCCAGAACATTCATTAGCGGCATGAGGACATGTTCCATAAGAGGATCCATAATCATGCCGGTCAGGGATTGACCAGTAATCGCTTCGACAATGGGGTCGGCAACCATCAAGGCAATACCAACAGCCATCAGCGCCGCGCCGCCACCGCCAAAAATGGTGGTAATCGCGCCGAAAGCGATAGCCAGACCACCTAAAATTTTGCCGATACAGCCTGCCGTTTTTTGTGCTTCCTCAGCTTTGCGTACCTGCTCTTCATATTCATCAGATTTACGCTTCATTTCAGCCTGACGAGCCTGAGTTTGCATCTTATTGATTTCAAGATCGTTCTTTAGCTTTTCAGAAGAAACATCATCCATCTTCATGATGAACTCGGTAATCAATTGGATCATGATTGCCGTGCGGGTGAGCGCCTGTTCTGAATGCTGTTCTGCAGGTGTAACTGCAGTATTGTTAAACTGAACGTTGCTAAATTTGGCATTCATCTCAGCCGTTTTGGCATTGACGTTATTGAGTATCTTTTGCCCGACGTCCAACGCCTTATCGAGATTACGCTGAGCAGTCGACAGCGCCTGTGAAGCCTGGGTTAATCCCTGCTGAGCTTCAGCAACGGCTGTTTGCGCTTTTTTAATGTCTTCGCTTTTCGCGTCGGGATCGTCGAGTAAGTTATTGAGTGTGTTCTGCGCATCGGTTAACTTGCTGTTAGCTTTCCCCCAATCTGATTTCGCTGAGTCATAGACATCCTGCATGTCATTAATCACGCCTGATTGGGTATCAAATTCCTCCTTTAGCTTGTCAAGTTCGGCGGATAATTCCTGGGCCTTCTGAATATTGGCATTGGCCTGGGCATTAAAAACAGCCGCCGCGTTAGCCAGCATACTCTCGCTCATTGAGTTGCTGACCGATTGATAACGCAGCATGGTCAATAACATTTGTGATTTATTGGTCAGCTTACCCGTTGACTGCCGAATTGCGGGCCTGTCAATTTCAGTCTCAATCTCCCGAGCAAGTTCATCAGAAACACCCGTCGCAATTTCATCCATGCTCTTTTGCTGTGCGATCAAATTAAGCCGCGAGCCTTGACTGCTGGAAATATGCGTTTTGTGGCTAATGGCATCACTGGGCACGGTGGTGTCGGCCACTGTCCCAGCGTGAACATTATTAGATAAAGTTAAACTCATATAATTTCCTTATAACTTATTAGCTTTCAGCACATAAATAAATTTTTTAAAACTACTCTTCCACCTCCTGAGCATCTTCAACCTCGGCTTGTTCAAAACGATTGCTACGAATGGTTTCCATATATATTTTTGCCTTATTAACCAAGGCTTCATCGGGACAACGATTACAGATAATCTCGAAGCTCTGTAGGGCTTTAACAAAATTACCCATTAATAGCTGACATTGCCCCGAGTAAAATACCGGCGTGAAATTATTATCAGCCATCACATATGCCAGTGCATAAAAATCGCAGGCTTTAATATAATTTTTCTTCAACTGGTTAACCGCCCCTAACCCAATGAAGTAATCGGGGTTCTTAAGATCGTACATGCAGAGAAAGTTGAAGAAACTCTCCGCTTCATCCAATCGCCCTTCTTTATAAAATTGGTAGGCATGGGCATAAATGTTTTCCATTGTATTATCAGGAATACCATGGATTTCTCTTAACGTAGCACCATGTTCCAAAGTGGCCGTAAGAACTAAGGATGCTTCTTGCTCGGTAATATCTTTTTTCATCATTTATTTACTCTCTGATTACGTCATCACCGACTGATGACTGCATTACAACATAATGATTTAAGGCGTACGCACAAAGAACGCTCATTCACGTTCAGTAGGGGTAACATGTTCACTCTTCCAGGCATTCTCAACCTGTTCAAGCCAGATTAAAACTTCAATAACTTCATCGAGTTCCTCGAGGCTAACAAATGAATATCGGCGGTGGGTTTTGTAGATGCGACGGGCAAGATGGATGTTTTCTACAACTGGCACGCCCACTTTCTCCGCATAAGCGCGGACAGCCAGGGCGCGCTGGTTGGTCTCCAGTACAGAAATAAACGGTATCCCCACTACTTCAAGGTTGACGTAAATACCAACCGCGATGTGGGTGGGGTTAGCGACGATAACCTTGGAGTTTTCAATATCAGATTTCACCTGATCGGAAAGCAGTTCCATATGCAGTTCTTTACGCTTTGATTTAATCTCAGGATCGCCATCCTGCTCTTTATGCTCTCTTTTAACCTCCTGCTTATCCATTTTCAGATCTTTCATGTGCAGAAAATATTCAGCAAGCGCATCAAGGATCAGCACCATAAGTGCACAACCCAAGCAAAGATAAACCAACGCGCCAAATAGCTGGGCCCATATTGGGAACATATTGACCGTATCTGTATTGACCTGAGCGAAAACTGTAACCTTATTCTTATTCCAGAACATGATGGCAGCACACACAAAGCTGACCAAAAACAGTAATGATTTGATGACGTCCTTTACGGTTCTCAAGCTAAACAATTTCTTAAAGCCATTCACTGGGTTGAGCGCGGAGAAATTAAGCTTAAGAGCTTTGCTGGCGAGCAGGAACCCTGTTTGTAAAAGCGCAGGTAGAGCCGATGCCACAATGCAAAGCAATAAAAAAGGTAGGAATATTTTGATACCGGTCCAGAATACGGCTTTAGCATATCCCTCCATGTCATTGGCAAAGCCATTTTCAATGACTCTACGTAACAGGGTCATAAATTCTACTGCATCATGAGTATTAATAAGGTATTGCACACCAAGGAGTATTAAGCAGGAGATAATCAGGTCCTTGCTTTTAAAAGACTGTCCTTTCTCGGCGGCTTCTTTTTTCTTCTTCGGTGTTGGCTTTTCGGTTTTACTTCCTGACATTTACTCCTCGACTTGTTACTCAATAAATTGTTTTAACTGACCATCCATTTAAAATATCCGGGACCAACTGTAGAGACATGATTTTCCCTGGAATGATCGGCGTGAAGTACAGAAGCAGAAGAAAAAATGCGATGATGCTTTTCACGGTCAATGCTAATGCGAAGGCGTTAAGCTGCGGCGCAAATCGTGCTAGCAGGCCAAGGCAAAGCTCGGTAAGCAAAAATATGATGATCAACGGACTGGCAATGACAATCGCGTGACTGACCACCAGCGTAATAAACTTCACCACCAGCATAAAACCCGGCATTTCCATTTGATAAGGAGCCCAAAGAAGATAGCTCCTTTCAAAAACTTCCAGCAACAGCAGCAGCCCGCCATTTTGCAGCATCATCACCGCCGCAAATAAGTTAAAGAAATTGGCTAGCTCAGAGGTATCAACACCAGAAAGGGGATCAATAGAACTACTTAATGTTGCCCCGCGCTGATTGTCGATAAAGCTGCCGGTAGCATGAAGTACCCAGCAAGGTAAGCATAAAAAAAAGGCGATAATCAGCCCTAGCATTAGCTCTTTAGCAATAAGAATGAGAAACCAGGCATTGTCAAACCCGGCGATGGGTGCACCGGGATAAGGCCAAAGAGAAACGCCAACCAGCATGGCCACTGGCATACGAATAGCGCCGCTCAGGGTACTGGAGTTAAAAAAAGGTAATAAGATAAAGGCAGGCATCACTCTTGCCGATACCATTGCCATTTCATATAACCATCGATGAAGATCAAAGAAAAGTAGCGTGTACATCGTCAGCTTACCATTGCCATACGAATCACCTCTTTAGCAAACCCAACCAGCACATCGCCATACCAACCGGTGACCAGGAATAGACATAATGCCACGCTTAATAGTTTCAGGCCGAAGGGTAGCGTTTGTTCCTGCAACTGCGTAACCGTTTGAAAAAGACCAACCAACAGGCCTACAACCGTCGCCACAATAATCGGCAGAGCCGATAGCATGAGGATCAGATACAGCGCTTTATTACCTGCATATGCTATTTCATTCATTGTTATAAAAACCTATGAAGTAGCCAGATTGATAT
>NZ_JANEWH010000149.1:0-10171 GCF_028069715.1 Kluyvera sp. Awk 3
TATATAATAGTTATTCACCCTACCTATTATTTGCGCGCGGACAATATTTCTTTACGTGAAATCAATTAAACTTGAGTCTTATAGGGCCAGGATGCCTCATTGCTTGCAGTGCTTAGCGTACACAGGACTCATATATGCTTTTAAAATTCCCCCTGCAGCGTTTTTTGATTTATATCACGATTTGCTTGATTGGTATTCTATTACTCAATCACTTTTCTAATGTTTTTATTCGCCATGTCCCGGCGATTGCACCTATTTTGTTTCCTACGCTTACGATGTTTCTGATGGTTTTCCATACCATGATTGCGGTATTCATGGTCATGAAATACCTCTGCGATCGACGTCGGCTCTACCTGATGGCCATCGCCTGCGCCTTCGCGAGCTCAGCGGTGCTGATGCTCGGTACACTAAACAGCTATCCTACGTGGTTCCTGTGCGGTGCATCAGATAATATTAACTATAATGACGCCCTGATATTTTATTTCTTCCGCAATATCATAATGGCGGTTTTGTTTATTACCTCCGTAGTATTGTACGCGATAAAATCGCGCGATATGCATAGCATGCGGAATCATATTTTTATCTTAGGCGGATTGTTCGGATTCGCCATTGTCATGCTGGTATTATCGTGGCTCTACTCCAGCCATGATTCTTTATTGAGCGTTAAGCTCGTTGATAATAACACTTTCCAGTACAGCGAAATTTGGAACAACATTGTCAACTGGGCATTAGTTGTAATATGGTTAATCACACTATTTACGCTTATCTTTACGACACAGCTGAACAATATTTTCTGGTACAGCGGCGCATTTTTCTGCGCTTGTTATATCTTCACCCTGCTGGTCCTGATGTCCGGTCAGGATACCGCCAGCTACAGCTGGTATCAGGCACGGTTGTTCGAAACCATTTCCACCCTGTTCCTGATCTTTGTGCTGTTCTGCGACGTGTTTACCCTCTACCGTCAGTCCAACACCAAGTATCTCAACTCATACCAGAACTCGATCCGCGATCCTTTGACGCGGTTGTTTAATCGCAGCTACTTTTATGACTCATTTACCGCCCTGCAGCCGACGATCGCCAACGGCCATCCGGTGTCGGTTATCGTCAGCGACCTCGACCACTTCAAGCGCATAAATGATAAGTACGGCCATCTGCAGGGAGATAAAGTTATTCAGTTTGTCGCCAGGGTACTGCAGGACTCTGTGCGCCAGAACGACGTAGCGGCGCGTATTGGTGGCGAAGAGTTCGCGCTACTGTTGGTCAATACCTCACCTGAGGTGGCGCGCACGATTGCAGAACGTATCCGCCTGGCCATCAGTCAGCATGATGCAGGCAGCAGCAATGCACAACTGCCGGAGTCAATCACCATCAGTATGGGGGTGTTTACCGCCACGGATCTGTCCGTTTCGGTAGAAGAGTGCGTGCGGCGTGCCGATGAGGCCATGTACCGCGCGAAAGAGGCGGGACGAAACCGGGTCGTCGTCTGGGAGTAAGTGAAAAAAACCCGCGAACTTCGCGGGTTTTTCATATCAATCTCGGGATTGCAGCTCGATGATATTCTGCTCAAGCTTACGAATAAGCATGATAAGCATCTCAAGCTCCTCAGCGGAGATGCCAGCCAGAATATCGCCGCGCGTGTGGCTGATAACCGCTTCCATTTCCTCGATCAGAGGCTCAGCTTTCTCCGTTAACTTAATGCGTTTAGCACGACGGTCGTTGGCACAAGTCTGACGGGATATCAGCCCCTTCTCTTCCAGCTGATCCAGCGTTCGGACGAGAGACGGCTGCTCAATGCCAATCGCTTTAGCCAGTTGGATTTGCGACTGCTCGGGTGGAAGCTGATGAATATTATGCAGCGTGACCCAGTGCGTCTGCGTGAGTTCCAGAGGTTTGAGGCGATGGTCAATCAGAGCACGCCAAATGCGCACCAACCGTGCCAGATCAGAACCTAGTGGCGATTCCAATTTCATCTCCTTATAATTAGCTTGCTAAGTTATTATACTGATTTTAGAATAGTGTGCAGTAATTAAATTAGCAAAACAAATGTATTGCCACGTGCACGCAAACCAGATCTATGCTTTACACTGTTTCAAATCATGTGATTTTATGTCAAAACACGACACACTATCGAGCTATAACTCTTCAATTGCAAAGGATTTCTGCTTGTGAAGCTGACTCTCCACATACCGGGACTGCCTCTACAAGACCTCGTCGTCGGTGCTTCGATTTATTTTCCTCCTGTATTTAAGGCTGTCCTTCTCGGCTTCCTTTTCTGGCTGATTTTGCACCGTCTGTTACGCGACTGGATGTACGCGGGCGATATCTGGCATCCGCTATTAATGGATCTCTCTTTCTTCGCGCTCTCGGTCTGCCTTGCGCTGCTACTGTTGGTCATGTGGTGATTTAATCCAATGAAAAAATTAAAATATTTCTCAACGCTGCTGATTGCTGCCCTGGCCATTATTGCCGTCTGGATGGTGTGGAATTACTACATGCAGTCACCGTGGACGCGCGATGGAAAAATCCGCGCTGAGCAGGTTGATATCACGCCGCAGGTATCGGGAAGTATTCTGAGTCTGAACATCAAGGATAACCAGTACGTGAAAGCCGGCGACGTGCTGTTTCAGATAGACCCGACGCCGTGGAAAATCGCTATCATGAATGCGGAAGCAAAAGTGGCGAAAGCTCAGTCGGACCTGCTGCGGGCAAAACATGAAGTTGAGCGCCGTCGTGGTCTGTCGCAAAACTTTATCTCTGCCGAAGATATCGATACCGTCAACATCGCGCTAAAAGTGGCGCAGGCTAATGCTGACGCCGCCAAAGCGGAACTGGAGCACGCACGTTGGCAGCTATCGCAAACCGAGGTCAAAGCCCCCGTTGACGGCTGGGTCACCAATCTCACGACGCGCGTCGGTAACTATGCCGCCGTCGGTCACCCGGTTTTCGCGCTGATTGATAGCCACTCCTTCTATGTCGTCGGGTACTTTGAAGAGACTAAGCTTCGTCATATCCGTGAAGGCGACCGCGCCGATATTGTTCTGTATAGTGATGATAAAAAGTTACAGGGTCACGTATCCAGCATTGGCCGCGCGATTCACGACCAGAGTCTGGCCACTGACGGCAAGCTGGTTGCGGATATTAAACCGACCATCCCATGGGTACGTCTGGCCCAGCGCGTACCAGTGCGCATCGATTTAGACGCGCTGCCGGCTGACACGGTACTGGTCGCGGGTACCACCTGTACCGTCTCAATCGTGAGTGACCGACAATGACCTTTCCGGCGTTGACCTGGCAGTCACTGCCCTGGTTTAAAGCGACGCCGCCGCAATGGCGTTATGCGTTGCGTAACGCTATTGCCATGTGCCTGGCGCTGAGTTTCGCCTACTGGCTGGATCTTGATGAACCCTACTGGGCAATGACCTCCGCAGCCGTGGTGAGTTTCCCGACCGTCGGCGGGGTCATCAGCAAAAGCCTCGGACGTATTGCCGGCAGTCTGCTGGGGGCTGGCGCGGCGCTGATTATCGGCGGACATACGCTGACTGACCCATGGCTGTTTCTGTTTGCAATGTCCGGCTGGCTCGCGCTCTGCACCTGGGCGTGCGCGATGTACACCAACAACGTTGCCTATGCCTTTCAGCTCGCGGGCTATACCTGCGCCATTATCGCGTTCCCGATGATTAACGTCGTCGACGCCACGAAGCTGTGGGAAATTGCCCAAGCGCGCGTCTGTGAGGTGATCGTCGGTATTTTAAGCGGCGGGCTGATGATGATGATTTTACCCAGCACCTCCGATGGCACCACGCTGCTTAGCGCGCTGAAAAATATGCACGCGCGGCTGCTGGAACACGCCAGTATGCTGTGGCAACCCGTCACCACCGACGCCATTCGCAGCGCACACCAGAGCGTTATCGCGCAAATCCTCACCATGAATCTGCTGCGTATTCAGGCGTTCTGGAGCCACTATCGCCTGCGTCGGCAGAATACGTTATTAAACTATCTGCTCCATCAGCAGTTGCGTCTGACCAGTGTAATTTCCAGCCTGCGCCGCTTGATGCTCAACTGGCCCAACGCGCCGCAGAATTTACGTCCGGTACTGGAATCACTGTTGCAGGCGCTGGCCAGACCCGATTGCGATGCCTACACCGTCGCACGTATTATCGCCCCTCTGGCGCCCAGCGATCCGCAAGACTATCGCCATCATGCATTCTGGAGCCGGCTTCGCTATTTTTGCCGTCTCTATCTGACCACCAGTCATTGGCTGTTGCGGCTGCAAAATGCAACCGCGGTCAGCGAATTTAACGTTCCCGCCGCCCCCGCCTTGATGCGTCACACCGACCACGCCGAAGCGGCCTGGAGTGGCATTCGCACCTTTTTTGCCCTCGTCAGCGTGGGAGCCTTGAGCATCAGCACACAATGGGAGTCCGGCGCGGCAGCGCTGACGCTGGCCGCCATCTGCTGCGTGCTCTACTCTAACGTTCCCTCGCCGTTCAGCTCACTGACGCTGCTGATGCGTACGCTGATTCTGCTGTCCATCTTTAGTTTCGGCGTCAAGTTTGGCCTGATGGTGCAAATCAGCGACCTGTGGCAGTTCATGCTGTTCCTGTTCCCGCTGCTGTTGACGATGCAACTGTTAAAGCTGCAAATGCCGAAACAGGCGCGACTATGGGGCTCGTTGATTGTTTTCATGGGATCGTTTATCGCCGTCACCAACCCACCGGTTTACAATTTTGGCGATTTTCTCAATGATAACCTGGCGAAAATTATCGGTGTGGGGTTGGCATGGCTGGCTTTCGCCGTGCTGACGCCCGCGTCAGACGCGCGCAAAAGTCGCCGCCATATTCGTGCGTTACGCCGTCACTTCGTCGACCAACTCAGTCGTCACCCTTCCAGCAGCGAGCACGAGTTCGAATCGCTGGTGTACCATCACGTCAGTCAGTTGAGTACTAGCCAGGATGAGCAGGCACGGCGCTGGCTGCTGCGTTGGGGGGTGGTACTGCTGAACTGTTCGCATGTGGTTTGGCAGCTGCGCGGCTGGGAATCACGATCGGACCCGCTCTCTCAGGTACAAGATATGTGCATTAGCTTATTGCGCGATGTCATGAGTGAGCGCGGCGTTCAGCAACGCCCGCTAGCCGCCACGCTTGAAGAACTCCAGCGCATTTGCCAAACCCTCTCCCATCACCACCAGCCAGCGGCTGCCGAGCTGGCATCGATTCTCTGGCGACTGTATTGCTCACTCTCGCAGCTTGAGACGGCACCGGCACCCGGCACTCTGACCGAGCAAACGGCGTAAAGAAAAAATAGCCCGGCGACGCCGGGCTATGAAGGTGATGATTACGGAACGTCGTAACCCAATGCGGCTTTACGAATGCGGAACCACTGCTGGCGCGTCATGTCGAGAGACAGCACAACGATCGCCGAGCGCACGCGCTCAATTTTGCCGGAACCGATAATCGGCAGCGGCTGCGACGGTAGACGCATGACCCACGCATAGACCACCTGCTCGATGCTGCCCGCGTTCAGCTCGTTTGCCACCTTCGCCAGCTCATCGCGCAGCGGCTGGAACTCCTCGTCATTGAATAAACGCCCGCCCCCCAGGCATGACCAGGCCATCGGACGGATTCGCAGTTGTTGCAGCTGATCCAGCGTGCCATCCAGCAGCGTAGGCTGGTGAATCGGCGAAATTTCAACCTGATTCGTCGCCAGCGTAAAGGGCAGCCGCGACTGCAGCAGCGCGAACTGTGCAGGGGTAAAGTTAGAGACGCCGAAATGACGTACTTTGCCACTCTGGTGCAGTGCGGTGAACGCCTGCGCCACTTCATCCGCATCCATCAGCGGGTCCGGACGGTGAATCAACAGCAGATCGATCACATCCGTCGCCAGGTTACGCAGAGACTGCTCAGCGCTGTGAATGATGTGGTTACGATCGGTAATGTAGTGGCCCAGCGCATGCTCTGGCTTGGCGGTGGTGGCGATACCGCACTTGGTGACAATTTCCATGCGCTCGCGCAGATGCGGCGCCAGCTTCAGCGCTTCACCAAACGCCGCTTCGCACTGATAGCCACCGTAAATATCCGCGTGATCGACGGTCGTCACGCCGAGATCCAGGTGTTCCTCAATAAAGCTCACCAACTGGCGCGGGGACATGTTCCAGTCCATCAGACGCCAGTAGCCCATCACGAAACGTGAAAATTCCGGGCCCTGAGGCGCCAGGGTAATACGTTGAACCATAACCACTTCCTCAATGAAAAAATATCAATCGAGTATACGCACTTTTGCGCTTAAAACAGTGAGGGCTGCTGAGGTTCTTCCGCGTCGGGCGCTTTACCTGCGCGCAATTTGCGCAGTAGCCGCTGACGGCACAGCCGCAGCACCTCCTGTTTTTGCGCATCGCTCATATTCTGCCAGTGAAAACGCTCATCGCGGCTGCGAAAACAGCCACGGCAGAAACCGCGTTCATCCGACTGACAAATTCCCCGGCACGGACTTTGAACCGGGAAGAACTCCAGTTGCTCCGCCACCTTAGCCCCCTATTTACCTCGTCATCCCTTCATTGAAGACGTTTAATTCAGCGGGCGCAACTTTTCTCCCGTTTGATGCGCGCCAGACGGCATTTTCAAAAATTCATTTGCATTAGACCAATCGGTCTATTACAGTGCCTGTCATGAGCAAATCGATTGAACATGATACCCGTGAACACATTCTGGCTACCGGCGAGCGTCTTTGCATGCACCGCGGTTTTACCGGAATGGGTCTGAGCGAACTCCTGAAAACGGCAGAAGTGCCTAAGGGCTCGTTTTATCACTATTTTCGTTCAAAAGAGGCGTTTGGCGTGGCCATGCTGGACCGGCATTTTGCCGACTATCACCAGCGGCTGGTGCAGCACTTTACGCAAGGCGCGGGAAACTACCGCGACCGCCTGATGAACTACTACCAGCACACGCTCGAACAGTTTTGCCAGCAGGGGTTGATTAGCGGCTGTCTGACCGTGAAGCTGTCTGCTGAAGTGTGCGATCTTTCCGAAGATATGCGCGCTGAAATGAATAAAGGCGCCAGCCAGATTATGGTTTTGCTGGCGCAAGCGCTGGAAAATGGCCGCCGTGAAGGCTGCCTGACGTTCAACGGCGAAGCCGAAACCACAGCCCAGGTGCTCTACTCTCTGTGGCTGGGGGCGAACCTGCAGGCGAAAATTTCGCGCAGTTCGGCGCCGCTGGAAAGCGCGCTGACGCACGTCAGGAATCTGATTGCCGCGCCGGAGTGATCCCGGCGTTTTTATTTCCTATACCACTAGACGACCGGTCTACTCAGGAGTCACCATGTCGCAAGAAAAACTGTTTACCCCACTGAAAGTGGGTGCGGTTACCGCCCCGAACCGCGTGTTTATGGCCCCGCTGACGCGCCTGCGCAGCATTGTACCGGGCGACATTCCTACTCCGCTGATGGCGGAATACTATCGCCAGCGTGCAAGCTCTGGCTTGATTATCACCGAAGCCACTCAGATTTCCGCTCAGGCGAAAGGCTACCAGGGCGCTCCGGGTCTTCACAGCCCAGAGCAGATTGCCGCCTGGCAGAAAATCACCGCTGGCGTTCACGCCGAAGACGGACGTATCGCCGTTCAGCTGTGGCACACCGGCCGTATTTCGCATAACAGCCTGCAGCCAAACGGTGAAGCCCCGGTGGCACCGTCTGCGCTGAGCGCCAATACCCGTACCTCGCTGCGTGACGAAAATGGCCACGCGATTCGCGTCGACACCTCGATGCCACGCGCGCTGGAAACCGCAGAAATCCCGGGGATCGTCAACGATTTCCGTCAGGCCATTGCCAACGCGCGTGAAGCCGGTTTCGATCTGGTAGAGCTGCACTCTGCGCACGGCTACCTGTTGCACCAGTTCCTCTCTCCTTCCTCTAACCACCGAACCGATCAGTACGGCGGCAGCGTTGAAAACCGCGCCCGCCTGGTGCTGGAAGTGGTTGATGCCGGTATTAAGGAATGGGGTGCCGAGCGTATTGGTATCCGCGTCTCGCCAGTTGGCACCTTCCAGAACGTCGACAACGGCCCGAACGAAGAAGCCGATGCGTTGTATCTGATTGAAGAACTGGGTAAACGCGGCATTGCTTACCTGCACATGTCCGAACCTGACTGGGCCGGCGGCGTGCCGTACAGCGACGCGTTCCGCGAAAAAGTACGTGCCCGTTTCCACGGCCCGATTATCGGTGCGGGCGCCTATACGCCAGAAAAAGCGGAAGCGCTCATTGAAAAAGGATTAATCGATGCCGTGGCCTTTGGCCGCGACTATATCGCTAACCCGGACCTGGTCGCTCGTCTGCAGCGCAAAGCCGAGCTCAACCCACAGCGCCCGGAAAGCTTCTACGGCGGCGGTGCGGAAGGTTACACCGATTATCCTACGCTGTGATCCTGCATTGATAGCGGCGGCGTTCCGCCGCTATACTAGTAAGATTATTCATAAGTAAGGACGAGGGATATCATGCGTTTACTGCATACCATGCTGCGCGTCGGCGATCTGCAACGCTCCATTGATTTTTACACCAAAGTTCTGGGCATGAAGCTGCTGCGCACCAGCGAAAACACCGAATACAAGTACTCTCTGGCATTTGTCGGTTACGGCGAAGAGAGCGACGAAGCGGTGATCGAGCTGACCTACAACTGGGGCGTGGATAAATACGAGCTGGGCACTGCCTATGGCCATATCGCCCTCAGCGTTGATAACGCCGCGGAAGCCTGCGAACGCATTCGCCAGAACGGCGGCAACGTGACCCGTGAAGCTGGCCCGGTAAAAGGCGGCACCACGGTGATTGCGTTTGTGGAAGATCCGGACGGTTATAAAATCGAACTGATCGAAGAAAAAGATGCCGGTAAAGGTCTCGGCAACTGATTCTCCTCGGGTGCGCGAGCGCACCCGTTTTTTTACCCGCCTTTCCAAGCCGCGGCAAAATTTGCCATAATGCGCGCTACTTTTTCTGAGTTAAGAGATTCTGATGTCCGACAATGCGCAACTTAATGGTCTATGCGACCGTTTTCGTGGGTTTTATCCTGTAGTCATCGATGTGGAAACTGCCGGATTCAATGCCAAAACGGATGCCCTGCTCGAAATAGCGGCAATTACGTTGAAAATGGATGAGCAAGGCTGGCTGATGCCGGACACCACGTTACACTTCCACGTTGAGCCGTTTGAAGGTGCCAACCTCGAACCGGAAGCACTGGCGTTTAACGGCATCGACCCCAATAATCCACTGCGCGGCGCGGTAAGCGAATACGATGCTCTGCATGCCATCTTCAAAATGGTGCGTAAAGGCATGAAAGACAGCGACTGCAACCGCGCGATTATGGTGGCGCACAATGCCACTTTCGATCACAGCTTTATGATGGCCGCAGCCGATCGCGCCTCGCTTAAGCGCAACCCGTTTCACCCCTTCGTCACCTTTGACACCGCCGCGCTAAGCGGGCTGGCGCTGGGGCAAACGGTGTTGTCTAAAGCCTGCATCGCTGCGGGCATGAATTTCGACAGCAGCCAGGCCCACTCTGCCCTGTACGATACCGAGCAGACGGCGATCCTGTTTTGTGAAATCGTCAACCGCTGGAAACGCCTGGGCGGCTGGCCGTTGCCCATCGCGGCTGACGAGTAGCGGCATAAAAAAAGCGACCCATGGGTCGCTTTTTTTGTTTCAGTGCCTGTTAGCCAATTACTCTGCTTTCGGCTCTTCCGCATATTTCGCTGCGGTTTCTTTGATCAGCGGCTGCAATTCACCACGCTGATACATTTCAATGATGATGTCGCAACCGCCGACCAGCTCGCCGTCAACCCACAGCTGCGGGAATGTCGGCCAGTTGGCGTATTTTGGCAGCTCCGCACGAATGTCCGGGTTCTGCAGGATATCAACATAAGCAAAGCGTTCGCCACAGGCAGAAAGTGCCTGAACGGCCTGCGCAGAGAAGCCACAGCTTGGCAGCTTCGGGGAACCTTTCATGTACAGCAGGATCGGGTTTTCAGCGATCTGGCGCTGAATTTTTTCAATTGTTTCGCTCATTGTCTTGCTTCCTCAAACTTCTTTTTACGGCAGTAGTCCACCATTGTAGCGTTTTGCGGCCTGAACAGAAAATAACATTTTATTCACGCCTTACTATTTTATCGTCTGATGAGAGAAGTTGCCT
>NZ_JANEWH010000015.1:0-54053 GCF_028069715.1 Kluyvera sp. Awk 3
GATATAAATAAAACAATAAGTTAACACCACTGTAATTTTAACGAGGTGGAAAATGTTAGAACAAGTCTGTCAGCTTGCGCGCGATGCGGGCGATGCCATCATGGACGTGTACGATGGTAAGCAGCCGTTAGACATCGCCAGCAAGAAAGATGATTCGCCGGTGACTGCGGCCGACATCGCCGCTCACCATGTGATTATCAAAGGCCTGAAGGCGATGACGCCGGAAATCCCGATTCTCTCCGAAGAAGATCCGCCGGGCTGGGACGAGCGCCAGCACTGGCAGCGCTATTGGCTGGTGGACCCGCTGGACGGCACCAAGGAGTTCATCAAACGCAACGGTGAATTCACCGTCAACATCGCGCTAATTGAGAACGGTAAAGCGGTGCTGGGCGTGGTCTACGCGCCGGTGTTGAAGGTGATGTATAGCGCCGCCAACGGCAAGGCGTGGAAAGAAGAGTGCGGCGTGCGTAAGCCAATTCAGGTGCGCGACGCTAACCCGCCGAAAGTGGTGGTTAGCCGCTCGCACTATGCCAACGATGATGAGCTGAAAGAGTATCTGCAACAGTTAGGCGAGCATGATACGGCGTCGATTGGTTCGTCGCTGAAGTTCTGCCTGGTGGCGGAAGGCGAAGCGCAGCTTTACCCGCGCTTCGGGCCAACCAACATCTGGGATACCGCGGCGGGACATGCCGTCGCCGCCGCTGCCGGCGCGCACGTCAACGACTGGCAGGGAAAAACGCTGGATTACACCCCGCGTGAATCGTTCCTTAACCCCGGCTTCCGCGTTTCAATTTTTTAATTCAACAGCTTATGCAGCAGGGCGACGACCTGCTGCACTTCTGCCGCCGTCAGGCCACCGTCTTTTGCCCACTGCACTCGCCCGTCTTTATCCAGCACCACAATCGCTGAACTGCCTTCTTCAAGCTGCCAGGCTTTGCGCACTACGCCGTCGCTATCGACGACAAACTGCGACCACGGGAACAGCTTCTTATTGCTTTCAATGCTGCTGCGCACAAACATCGATGAACCCGGAATGGCGTCATCGGTATTCACGATGGTGGTGGTCTGATAGCGATCGTGCGGCAGATTGGCGGCCTTAATGGCTTCAATCAACGAGGCGTTTTTCTCTTTCGCTGACGAACGTCCGGCAATATGTTGCACGACGCGCACTTTGCCGGGGAGCTGCGCGCTATTCCAGCTTTTATAGCTAAACTTATCGTTATCAAGAATGAGTTCACCGCGATCGGCCACGCCAACGGGGGCCACGCGTTGTCCATTTGTGAAATTATGTGCGGCTGCCATTAACGGCATTAACAGGCATGAAACCGCAAGAAGCGTACGTAGAGTCATGGTTTTTCCTTTTTATATGCAGGTGATCCGACCACTTGGTCGATGCTTTTAATCATAAGTGCGATTAATGGAGTTTTCCCGCAAAGGCGGTGCCAGTTTGTGGAGGAACGCACACAATCTCACGAAAATGAAGCCTTATACTGTCTTCGTCGTATAGCTGAAAAGAATGTTCTGAATTATTGTAATAAAAAAGTAAATTAGGACCTCTATGATAGAGGACCTCTGTTGTTATGGACTATAGTTAACGAGTACTTCACTTTGCGCCCCGGAGCGTTGAAGCCAAATGTGGATCAACTAGGGCGTAGTACTCGCAGGAGATTAGAATGAAAATTTTCCAACGCTACAACCCGCTTCAGGTTGCGAAGTATGTTAAGACCCTGTTTCGTGGACGGTTGTATATCAAGGACGTTGGCGCTTTTGAATTTGATAAGGGTAAAATTCTTATCCCAAAAGTCAGAGACATCCAGCACCTTTCTGTGATGTCTGAAGTAAACCGTCACGTACTGCGTCTTCAGACCGAAATGGCCTAACGCAGATACCACGCGGTAGAATTAAAAACGGCTCCTTATGGGAGCCGTTGATGTTTTTAGCGCTCTCTCTTTTCTGGGAGAGCGCGTAAAACGGTGTCGTTGGAGGGAATCAGGCGGCACCCTGTTCGCGTTCCGCGATGTCCGCCTGTTTCGGTACCAGCACCGTAGGTTTGTTGTCGATGCGGGTCACCAGCAACTGATCGATACGGTAGTTATCGATATCCACCACTTCAAATTTATAGCCGGAGAATTTCACCGAGTCGGTGCGTTTCGGGATTTTTCGCAGCATAAACATCATGAAACCACCGATGGTTTCGTAGTTGTCCGACTGTGGGAAATCATCGATATCCAGCACGCGCATCACGTCGTCGATCGGTGTGCCGCCATCAATCAGCCAGGAATTCTCGTCACGGGCGACAATTTGTTCTTCCAGGCCCTGGCCGACCAGGTCGCCCATCAGGGTGGTCATCACGTCGTTGAGGGTGATAATGCCCACCACCAGCGCGTACTCGTTCATGATCACCGCGAAGTCTTCACCGGCGGTTTTAAAGCTTTCCAGCGCTTCGGACAGCGTCAGCGTATCCGGCACGATCAGCGTGTTGCGAATCTGCACGCCGCTGTTCAGCGCCATGCTCTGGTTGGCCAGCACGCGGTTCAGCAGGTCTTTGGAATCGACGTAGCCAATGATGTGGTCGATATCTTCGTTACACACCAGGAACTTGGAGTGCGGATGCTCGGCCACTTTGTTTTTCAGGCTCTGCTCGTCCTCATGCAGATCGAACCAGATGACGTTTTCACGCGGCGTCATCGATGACGGTACGGTACGGGACTCCAACTCGAACACGTTTTCAATCAGCTCGTGCTCTTGTTTACGCAGCACGCCCGCGAGTGCGCCGGCTTCCACCACCGCGTAGATATCGTCGGAGGTAATGTCGTCTTTACGTACCATCGGCAGTTTGAAGATACGGAAAATGATGTTGGCCATGCCGTTGAAGAACCACACCAGCGGCCGGAAGACCAACAGGCAGAAGCGCATCGGGTTGATGATACGCAAAGCCACCACTTCAGGCGCAATCATACCGATGCGTTTCGGAGTTAAGTCCGCAAACAGGATAAACAGGCCAGTAACCAGCGAGAAGGAGAGAATAAAGCTCAACTGCTCGGAGAGTTCCGCTGACATATAGTTGGAGAACAGCGAGTGAAACGCCGGAGAGAACGCCGCGTCGCCGACGATACCGCCGAGAATGGCAACCGCGTTGAGGCCAATTTGCACCACGGTGAAGAACATACCCGGGTTTTCCTGCATTTTCAGCACGCGTTGGGCGTTGATGTTGCCTTCATCGGCAAGCAGTTTCAGTTTGATTTTGCGCGATGCGGCAAGTGAAATCTCAGATATTGAGAAGAACGCACTGACGGCGATCAGGCAAAGTATGATGAATATACTGTTTAACATATCTTATCTAACCCGTGGGGCCAGATCCTCGGAAGGGAAGTTGATAAATCCGTGTGAAATACACATTGAAAACCGGCCCGAAGGCGTTGGGCCGGCAATTTCAGGGGTTAGTATAGCGTAAGGGACTGTAAAGCTGCCAGAGGTTAACCGTTAGTCGGTAACGGTGTGGTTTTTGCGCGACGCTTCGGTGTCGCATCCCAGACTTCATTATAGGCATAGCCCGTCAGTGCGTGGATGACGTCACGGGTCTCCCGATCGCAGTCTTCGGCGTTGCCGCCAAGCTTACGGCGGGCCACTTCTTTAACCAACAGGCTGTGAGTTTTCTGCGTCAGCTTAAAGCGATATGTGACATAGAAGCTGATGGCCAGTAGCCCGGCGGTGGCGAAAATCATCAGGCCAATAATCGCGTGCAGGGCGCTGGCCGGCTGCGCGCCGCCGCCTTTGACGAAGCCGCTCTCTTCGAGCACGATGCCAATCAGCATAATCGCTAATGCGACGGTGCTTTTGCGGGTCAGGACCATCACGCCCGCGAAAATTCCCTCGCGGCGCTGGCGGGTGACGATTTCATCAACGTCCGGAATAAAGCTGTAGATGTTCCACGGTATGTAGTACAGCCCGGCTTTCGCCAGTCCCAGCAGGACAAACACCGAAGAAAACAGCAGCGTCGGGACCTGGAGATTACCGATATAGACGGTAAACAGAAACGCCAGCACCAGCAGAATACTACCGTAGGAGAGCCGCAGCGCCCCGGAGGGGGTGAGGTTGAATTTATTCATCAGCATCATAAAGCCGAACGTGCCGGGAATAGAGACAAAGGCGGCGATACTTAATAAACCGGAAACCATTTCGGCATCGTGATGCAGAGCATAAACCACGTAATAGGTAAATACCGAGCCAAAGACATCCATGGCGGTAAAAGAGCAAATATAAATTAAAATATGCTGGCGAAATATTCTTATCTTAAATGAAGAAATAAGGTCGATTACCAGGTATTTCAAATGGTTTAAAAGACCGCTGCTGCGTTGATTATCCGGCTGAAATTCATACTCTTCTCGCACATCTTTAGCTTCCCAGGTGCAGGCCCAGGTGGTAAATACTGCGACACAATAAATAACCGCAAAAACAATCCCGGTCAGGGTGTAGGTAAAGGAATTATCTTTACCGGTATATTGCATAATAATACCGGGGACGGAGACTGCCAGAAAACCACCGAGGGCGGAACACATCATGCGTACGCCGGAAAGCCGCGTCCGCTCGCTGAAGCGGTTGGTCATTTCAGCGGCCAGCGTCTCCCAGGGGACCAGTACCATCGCTGAGAGCAGTTCGATAGAGAGATAGGTGCCCAGGTAGTACCAATAGTTCATATCGGTCAGCCAGACGAGGGCGTAGAGAAACATCAGCGGAGAGCTAATCAATAAGAAAAAGCGGCGGCGGCCAAATTTACGGCCAAGCCAGGTATTGCCAAAGTTATCAGTAATGTATCCCATCACCGGGCTTAAAATAGCGTCGATAATACGTGCAATGGCAAATATTGAACCGGCTTCTAATACGGATAAACCGCAATAGGTAGTATAGAAAAATAAAAGCCATGTTCCGATAACGGCAAAGGCGCCGCCGCCAAATAAATCAGTGACTCCGTAGCCAATAGCAATGCCATAGCCAACTCGACGTTCGGTTGGTTTCACCATAATATTATTATTCCTGTACTGGTAGGGTGTCGGTGCAGAGTGACCTCTGCACCTTATATTATTGACAGCAGGAAAAATCGGATGACGATCACTCGTTTATATTCACCCATTTCCTCAATAGTGACGATTGGTAAATGGTATTAACCATCTGTAATGATTTCGCCGCTTCGCGGATATCGCAGAAACTGGCGGCCGCGGGAGTGTCTAACGCCTGATAAAAATGCAGTACGGCTTGTTGATGGCCGATGCCCCAATAGCTTTTGCCCACGCCGTCTGGCGAGGCGTCGCTGGCCAACAGAACGTGCTCATCGGCGCAAATTTGCCACAGCGCGTTGTCATGCAACCGCAGCATGCCGTGTTCGAACTCTATTTCCAGCAGCAGCGGGGAGTCGCTGGCGTAGCAGTTACTGGCATAGAACAGGCCGCGCGCGCCGTTGTTAAAGCACAGCGTCACCATCGCGCTGTCTTCGGTCTCGATTTCGTCGGCCAGCAGGGTGCTGTCGACTACGCCCTTCAGACGCCGCACGCCGCCGCCAAACCACTGCATCAGATCCAGGGTATGAATGGCCTGGTTGATCAACAGGCTGCCCCCCTCGGTGGCGAAACTGCCGCGCCACGGACTCGCGGCATAGTAGTTGCCGGAACGTGACCAGGTGAGCACCGCTTTCACGGCGCGCATTGCGCCAAGCCGGCCTTCCTCAATGCAGCGTTGAATCGCCAGACTGGTAGGATTAAGGCGGTTCTGATAACAGACACCCACATGACGTTGGGCGATCGTGGCGGCGGCCTGAATGTCGCTCACCTCCTGCGGATTCATCACCACCGGCTTTTCGCAGAACACCTGTTTCCCTGCCGCCAGCGCGGCAAGGATCATCGGCTTATGCAGGTAATGCGGCGTGCAGATGTGCACCACGTCAATGGCATCATCCAGCAGCATCTCGCGATAGTCCTGATAAAACTGACAGCCATAGTCGGCAGCGAGCCGGCTCCCCTTTTCGCTATCGATATCGACTATCGCGCGTAGCACCGCGCCCGGAACGTGGCGCAGCGCGTCCACGTGACAGGTGTGAATAGCGCCGCAGCCGATAATCGCCGCATGACGTGTTTGCATCGCCGCCTCCTGTTATTCCACCGCGTTCGCCAGCATCTGTGCTTTTACGCACAGCTCGGCGGCCTTAAAGGTGTGCGCCTGGGTCATGGCATTTTCCGTACGGTTCAGGCAGTCCAGAATCAGCTGGCCGAAGTACGGGAAGCCCACCTGACCGGCGACCGGATAGCGGAATTCGCCCTCCTTGTTGACCAGATACACCACATCCTGCTCGCCGCGAGTGATATCGACGTACTTACGGATTTCAATGTAGCCTTCGGTGCCGAGCAGGGTCAGGCGACCGTCGCCCCAACTGGAGAGGCCGTCCGGGGTAAACCAGTCGCAGCGGAAGTAGCCAGTCGCGCCGTTATCCCCGGCCAGCATCGCGTCGCCGAAATCTTCGAACTGCGGATACTGCGGATGGTTAACGTTGCGCACCTGGCTTGCCACGACACGCGCGTCGGTGTTACCGGTGTAAAACAGAAACTGCTCAATCTGGTGGCTGCCGATATCACACAGGATGCCGCCGAAGAATTCCTTCTCGTAGAACCAGTCCGGGCGGCCTTCGCCTTCACGGTGCGGGCCGACGCCGAGCGTCTGCATCACGCGGCCAATCGCGCCTTGCTGCACCAGTTGCCCGGCGAACACGGCGCTTTCAACGTGCAGACGTTCGCTGTAGTAAACCGCGTATTTGCGCCCGGTTTCCGCCACCTTACGTTTAGCGGCCTCCAGCTGTGCCAGCGTGGTCAGCGGCGCTTTATCGGTAAAGTAATCTTTACCCGCGTCCATCACCTTCAGCCCCAGCGCGCAGCGTTCAGAAGGTACGGCGGCACCGGCAACCAGCTGTACGCTGCTGTCGTTGAGGATGGTTTCCAGCGACGGCGCAACCTGTACCTGCGGATACTGCTGGACGAACTTGTCGACTTTGGCTGGATCGGGGTCATAAACCCATTTCAGCGTCGCCCCAGCTTCAATCAGGCCGTTGCACATGCCATAGATATGACCGTGGTCCAACGCGGCGGCGGCAATAATAAACTCGCCCTCGCCGACAACCGGTTGCGGTTTACCCACCGGGGCGTAGTTCATACCGTCTTTGATACTCATGCTTATGCTCCTTTGTCCAAATTTTTACCCAACGGAATTGCGCCCACTTCCGAGAAGTTCTCCACCGAGGCGACCTTTTCGTAGAAGTGCGGGGCGAGGGAAACCAGGCCACCGGTTTTGTACCAGGGCTCATCCGGGCTGACGGGAAGCGTCACCACCCGTCCGGTAATTGACGATTGATAAATCGCGGTGATCAGCTCCAGCGAGCGTTTGCCCTGCACGCCATCAATCAGCGGCTCACCGTGCTGTTCAACGGCATTGAGCAGGTCGTTAATCTGCCCGGCGTGTAGCGTGTATTTCAGCGGCGGCGTATGGCGGAACAGCGCATCCAGCCGCGCTTCACGTTCGTTGTCGTGTTGCTCTTGTGGGAATCCGTTGTCGGCGGAGACGCTGGCCCACACGTCCCACGGTGCGGAGATACGCGCTTTATCGCCCTGAATCACGATTTTCTGGTCTTCACCGTGATGGACTACCGAGGCGGTCAATTGCGTCAGCGCGCCGCTGTCGTAGCGGAATATGGCGGCGGAAAGATCTTCCACTTCGGCGTTATCGTGGGCGACGTTCGTCATCATCGCCACCACCTCTCTCGGGAAGCCGAGCATCCACTGGATGGCGTCAATGTGGTGCACCGCATGGTTAAGCGTGCAGCCACCGCCTTCTTTCTCCCACGTGCCGCGCCACCACAGGTCGTAGTAGCAGTGGCCGCGCCACCAGAAGGAGTCCACCTGCGCGTGGCATATTTTCCCCAGTTCGCCGGAATCGACGACCTGCTTTAAGCGCCAGAAGGCGTCGGTAAAGCGGTTTTGGGCGATAATGGAGAGGATTTTGCCGCTGGCGCGTTGGGCGGCGATCATCGCGTCGCACTCTTCCAGCGAGGCCGCCATCGGCTTCTCGCACAGCACGTGTTTCCCGGCGTTGAGCGCGTCGATGCTGATTTCGGCGTGCACGTACGGCGGCGTACAGACGTCGACGATATCCACTTCAAGGCCGGACTCCAGCAGCGCCTGATGGCTGCTGAACACGGTGGCGTGCTTCAGCCCGTAGCGCACTTTCTTTTCCTGCGCCTTCTCCGGGTAGATATCGACCAGCGCCACAATCTGGCAGCGGTCGGCAAATTCCTGATAGCCCTGAATATGGCTGTGGGAGATGTTGCCGGTTCCCACAATCGCAATGCGTAACATGGTGTTCTCCTGCTGCGGATTACCAGGTGCCGGAGGCATCGAGAGTTTTACTGACCACCTGTTTATCGATGGAGGTGGCGATGCGTTCATCGAGCAGCTTTTTAAACAGCGCTTCGTCGAACGGCAGGTCAACCCAATCATCGGTCCAGGTTGAGAGGTGCATGGCGTTTGACAGCGTCAGGCCGTGAATACCCTCGGTACCCGGCGCCAGTAGCGGCGTGCCGTGCAGCACCGCGGCGGCGAAATTGGCGGTGATGACGTGGTGGTCGCTGCACTCCGGCGCGACGGGAATGGTCACTTCCCAACATTCGGGTTCACCAAAGCCGTTTTCCCAGCGGGCGTTAAATTCGGTTTCCGATTCCCGCAGCCGCCAGAAGCGCAGCTTGCCGTCTTCCACCACCACTTTGCCGCGATCGCCGGCGATCTCCAGACGGTTGGTCCCCGGCGCTTCGGCGGTGGTGGTGATAAAGACGCCGGTCGCGCCGTTGGCGTATTCGGCATAGGCGGTGACCTCGTTTTCCACTTCGATATCGCGATGTTTACCGAACTGGCAGAACGCGCGCATCCGTACCGGCATACCGACCAGCCATTGCCATAAATCCAGCTGGTGTGGGTCCTGATTCAGCAGTACGCCGCCGCCTTCACCCTTCCAGGTGGCGCGCCAGCCGCCGGAGTTGTAGTAACTCTGCGAGCGATACCAGTTGGTGATGATCCAGTTGGAGCGGCGCAGTTCGCCCAGCTCGCCGCTGTCGATCAGATCTTTCACTTTTTGATACAGCGGGTTAGGGCGCTGATTGAACATCATGCCGAACACCACGTTGCAGCCGCGGGCGAATTCGTTCATCTCGCGCACCTGCGCGGTGTAGACGCCTGCCGGTTTCTCACACAGGGTGTGAATGCCGTGACGCATGGCCAGCATGGAGAGACCTGGATGGTCATAGTGCGGCGTGGAGACGATGACCGCGTCAATCAGCCCGCTTTTCAGCATCTCTTCGGCGTCGCTGAAGAGGGTGACGTCATTGCCGACCACCTGGCGAATGGCGGAATGTTTGTCGGGATTGTTGTCACACACTGCCGTCAGACAGGCTTCTTTTACCGTACCCGCCAGTAGGTATCGGGCGTGGACGGTCCCGATATTGCCCACGCCGATAATGCCAAAACGCACCTTATCCATGTTGCACCTTACGTAATAGAAATGACTGAAATCTGAAAATAGGGAAGCGGGCGAAGGTGGACAAACGGAATTTGTGAGAATGCTCGCAGGTAGAAAAGGAATATGCGCGGAAAACTGAAAATGGGTTTTAAAATCAGCGAACTGCATCTGCAAAAATTTGCAAAATATGATTGCGAGCGAGGTCACATAATGCCAGGTAAGCTCAAAATGGATGAAATTGCCGCCCGTACCGGCTACTCCATCAGTACCGTTTCCCGGGTGCTGAGCGGTAAATCCTACACCAGTGAAAAAGCGCGAGAGGCGATTGTGAAATGCGCCCGCCAGCTCGGGGTGCTGGACTCGCTGGCTAACGGACGGCTGCTGATTAACGGCATTGCGGTGTTCGCGCCGGAGCGCACCTTTCAGGGACGGGGCGATACCTTTTATCTGGAAGTCACGAAGGGGATTGCCGAAGCCAGCGCGCCGCATGATGTGTGGATCAGCCACTGTGCGCTGGAGGAGCAGCACGCCGACGTTAAATTATTCCTCGAAAAAGCCAGCCACAAGAGCATCAACGCAGTGATCATTATCGGCACGGATGATCCCATGATCCTTAAACTGGCCAGCACGCTGAATAAGCCTTGCGTGCTGATCAACTCCATCGACCGAGAGATGTCGCTGGACTGCGTGTCGCCCGACCACCGGGCGATTGGCTTTACCGCGATGCGCTATCTATTTGAGCAAGGTCATCGGCGGGTTCTGACGATGACCTGCCTGCGTCGGGAAACGCTCTATGCCCGGCTGGACGGGATTAAAGAGGCCTATCGTTATCACCATGTTCCTTTCAACCCTCAGCATGACCTGCTGGTCACCGAGTGGTTTACGGCGGAAGAGGCGGAGCTGGCGCTGGACACCTGGCTGACGACCCACGATCGCGCGCAGTGGCCTGATGTTATCTTCCCCAACAGCACCAGCATGACTGAGGGGGTGATGAAGGCGCTGCGACGCCACGGGCTGCGTGTCCCCAAAGATATCTCTCTGATTACCACCGATTTTACGTGGAATCTGGAAAGCAGCCTGACTGCGCCGGTCACTGGCATTCTCGTGCCCTGCCGCGATCTGGGCATTGAAGCCGTACATCTGCTGCAAACCCGCCTCAACCGCCCGCAGTCGCCGGTCTACAACCTGTTATTACAGGGCAAAGTGATGGATTTTGGCACGGTGGCAAACGCGACGCGCCATGCGGCGCGTCTGGCGTTGGACGGTTAGCCCTGCAGCTGCGGCGGCAGGCACACGCCAATTCCCCCGATGCCGCAGTAGCCGTACGGGTTTTTATGCAGATACTGCTGGTGTTCATCTTCCGCGTAGTAGAACGGCTTCGCGAGGGCGATTTCGGTCGTGATATCACGTGCGTCGCCCGCGCTGCGCATGGCTTCCTGGAACTGTTGCAGGCTGGCGTGCGCTTCCTGTTCCTGTTCTGGGGTCAGCGGATAGATTGCCGAGCGATACTGCGTGCCGTGATCGTTGCCCTGACGCATGCCCTGCGCCGGGTCATGATTCTCCCAGAACACTTTCAGCAGTTCGCCATAGCTAATCACCGCCGGGTCATACACCACACGTACCGCTTCCGCGTGCCCGGTCTGCCCGCTACAGACTTCCCGGTAGGTGGGGTTCGGCGTATAGCCGCCGGTGTAGCCCGCCGCGGTGCTGTAAACGCCGGGAAGCTGCCAGTACAGCCGCTCCACGCCCCAGAAACAGCCCATCGCAAACAGCGCGACCTCCATGCCTTCCGGCACGTGGGTCATTGAGTGTTCCGTCACAACATTGAGCGTTGCAACCGGCATGGGTGTATTTCTTCCGGGTAATGCATCCGATTGAGATACAATATTTTTTTTGTCGAACAAGCTCATAGGGACCGCCTCCGGGGAACAGTAATTTCCGTTAAGGTTGTAACCGGGCGTGTCTTTTAACACAATAACCACGCCGAATACGTCTAAATTTAAACATAAGAATAATTTGGGGCTCTGTCTTTATTTCAACCCGACAAAGAGTGGGTTTTTTAAGCTGACGTTGAATGCCGCGCGCCATCAGGGCGTGAAAAAGGCTAAAACGCAGTCATGGCCGCGGAGCGGACTTTCGTTTCCCTTTTGGGGTGGAAACAAGGATATTCAGGAGAAAACGTGCGACAAATCCGCCAGTTATGTGTGGTGAGCTTACTGCTGACCAGCGGTGTTGCCAGTGCAGCAAACATCCGACTACAGGTCGAAGGGCTCTCAGGCGAACTACAAAAAAACGTTCGAGCCCAGCTATCGACCATCGACAGCGACGAAGTATCGCCGGATCGTCGCTTTCGCGCACGCGTGGATGATGCCATTCGCGAAGGGTTGAAAGCCCTCGGCTATTACGAACCGACCATCGATTTTGAACTTAAACCACCGCCGGCCAAGGGGCGTCAGGTGCTGCTGGCCAAGGTGACGCCGGGTGAACCGGTGCGCATTGGCGGCACCGATGTGATCCTGCGCGGCGGGGCGCGTACCGACCGCGACTATCTGGATCTGCTGAAAACCCGACCCAAAATTGGCACGGTGCTTAACCATGGCGATTACGATCATTTCAAAGGGTCGTTAACCAGCGTGGCGCTGCGTAAGGGATATTTTGATAGCGAGTTCAAAAAGAGCCAGCTTGGCGTGGCGGTCGATCGTCATCAGGCGTTCTGGGATATCGACTATGACAGCGGCGAGCGCTACCGCTTTGGTGACGTCACCTTCGAAGGCTCGCAGATTCGCGAAGAGTATTTGCAGCATCTGGTGCCGTTCAAAAAGGGCGACTATTACCAATCCAGCGATCTGGCGGAATTGAACCGTCGGCTGTCCGCCACCGGTTGGTTTAACTCAGTGGTTGTGGCGCCGGAGTTTGATAAATCACGGAAAACTAAGGTCTTACCGCTGCATGGTGTGGTATCGCCGCGCAGCGAAAATACCGTAGAACTGGGGGGAGGTTACTCCACCGACGTTGGCCCGCGGGTGAAAGCGTCATGGAAAAAACCGTGGGTGAACTCTTACGGTCACAGCCTGACGACCAGCCTCAGCGTTTCGGCGCCGGAACAGCAGCTGGACTTCAGCTATAAGATGCCGCTGCTGAAAAACCCGCTTGAGCAGTATTATCTGGTGCAGGGTGGTTTTAAAAGTACCGACCTCAACGACACCAAAGCCGACTCCACCACGCTTGCGGTCTCACGTTTCTGGGATCTTTCCAGCGGCTGGCAGCGCGCGATTAACCTGCGCTGGAGTCTTGACCACTTTACGCAGGCCGATGTCACCAACACCACTATGCTGTTTTATCCGGGGGTTTCTATCAGCCGTACCCGCTCACGCGGCGGCCTGATGCCCACCTGGGGCGACTCTCAGCGCTACTCGATCGACTACTCGAATACCGCCTGGGGTTCGGATGTCGACTTCTCGGTGTTTCAGGCGCAAAACGTCTGGATTCGTACCCTTTACGATCGCCATCGCTTTGTGATTCGTGGCAACCTCGGCTGGATTGAAACCGGCGACTTTGACCGCGTACCACCTGACCTGCGTTTCTTCGCCGGCGGCGACCGCAGTATTCGCGGCTACAAGTACAAGTCAATTTCCCCGGAAGACAGCAAAGGCAAGCTCATCGGGGCATCAAAACTGGCCACCGGCTCGCTGGAATATCAGTACAACGTGACGGGGAAATGGTGGGGCGCCGTGTTCATGGACGGCGGGGAAGCGGTCAGCGATATTCGCCAGAGCGACTGGAAAACCGGCGCGGGGGTTGGCGTACGCTGGCAGTCGCCAGTGGGGCCCATCAAGCTCGACTTTGCCGTCCCGGTGGGCGACAAAGATGAACACGGATTACAGTTTTACATCGGTCTGGGGCCTGAGCTATGACGTTATGGAAAAAAATAAGCCTCGGCGTACTGATTTTTGTCGTGCTGCTGCTGGGCATCGTGGGATTTCTGATTGGCACCACCACGGGGCTGCATCTGCTGTTTAACGCGGCGAACCGCTGGGTTCCGGGGCTGGAGATAGGCCAGGTCACCGGTGGCTGGCGCGATTTATCGCTGAAAAATGTCCGCTACACCCAGCCGGGCGTGGCGGTGGATGCCGGTGAACTTCATCTGGCGGTGGAGCTCAATTGCCTGTGGCACAGCAGCGTGTGCGTTAACGATGTCGCGCTCAGCAACATCAACGTGGCAATCGACAGCAGCAAAATGCCGCCTGCCGCGCCGGTGGAGGAAGAGGACAGCGGGCCGCTGAATCTCTCGACGCCGTATCCAATCACCTTGAAGCGGTTCGCGCTCAACAACGTCAATATCAAGATTGATGACACCACGGTGTCGGTGATGGACTTCAGCAGCGGCCTGACGTGGCAGGAAAAGAACCTGACGCTGACGCCAACGACGCTGCAAGGCCTGCTCATCGCTTTGCCGAAAGTCGCCGACGTGGCGCAGAAAGAGGTGGTGGAGCCGAAGATAGATAACCCGCAGCCGCAGGAAAAACCGCTCGGCGAAACCATGACCGAGCTGTTCTCGAAACCGGTGCTGCCGGAGATGACCGATGTGCATCTGCCGCTGAACCTGAATATCGAATCCTTTAGCGGCGAGCAGCTGCGTATTACCGGCGATACCGACCTGACGGTGTATAAGATGCTGCTGAAGGTCAGCAGTATCGACGGCAATATGAAGCTCGACGCGCTGGATATCGACTCCAGCCAGGGCACGGTGAACGCCAGCGGTACCGCGACGCTGATCAACGACTGGCCGGTAGACCTCACGCTCAACAGCACCCTGAATATCGACCCGCTGAAGGGCGAAAAGGTGAAGCTGAAGGTGGGCGGCGCGGTACGCAAGCAACTGGAAGTGGGGGTTAACCTTTCCGGCCCGGTGGATATGGGCATTCGCGCGCAGGCGCAGCTGGCGGAAGCCGGGCTACCGTTCAACCTTGAGGTGAACAGCAAGCAGCTCTATTGGCCGTTTACCGGCGAGAAACAGTTCCAGGCCGATGACCTGAAGCTGAAGCTCGGCGGTAAGATGACCGACTACACCCTGTCGTTCCGCACCGCGGTGAAAGGGCAGGACGTGCCGCCGGCGAACATCACTCTCGACGCCAAAGGCAACGAGCGGCAGGTGAACCTCGACAAGCTCACCGTCGCGGCGCTGGAAGGCAAAACGGAGTTGACCGCGCTGCTCGACTGGCAGCAGGCGATCAGCTGGCGCGGCGAGCTGGCGCTGCATGGCATCAACACCGTGAAGCTGGCGCCGGACTGGCCGTCGAAGCTCGATGGCCTGATCAAAACTAACGGCAGCCTGTACGGCGGTAGCTGGCAGATGAACGTACCGGAGATGAAAATCAGCGGTAACGTGAAGCAAAATAAAGTGAAAGTCGATGGCTCTCTGCGCGGTAACAGCTATCTGCAATGGACCATTCCGGGGCTGCACGTGGCGCTGGGCAATAACACCGCCGACGTGAAGGGCGAGCTGGGGGTGAAAGACCTGGAGCTCGATGCCAATATCGACGCGCCGAAGCTCGACAACATGCTGCCGGGATTAGGCGGCACGGCGAAAGGGCTGGTGAAGATTCGCGGTACGGTCGATGCGCCGCAGCTGCTGGCGGACATCACCGCGCGTGGTCTGCGCTGGCAGGAGCTGTCGATTGGCCAGGTGCGCGTCGATGGCGACGTGAAATCCACCGATCAGATTGGCGGTAATCTCGACGTCCGCGTTGAGCGTATCGTGCAGCCGGATGTGAATATCGGGCTGGTGCATCTGGCGGCGAAAGGCAACGAAAAGCAGCACTCGCTACAGCTGCAAATTCAGGGCGAGCCGGTCTCTGGACAGCTGGCGCTGGCGGGGAGCTTTGACCGCAAAGAAGAACGCTGGAAGGGGGCGTTAAGCAATACCCGCTTCCAGACGCCGGTCGGCCCGTGGTCCATCAACCGTGATATCGCGCTGGACTACCGTAACCTGGAACAGAAAATCAGCATCGGGCCACACTGTTGGGTGAATCCGAACGCCGAGCTGTGCGTACCGCAGACAATTGATGCGGGCGCGGCAGGGCGTGCGGTGGTGAACCTCAACCGTTTCGATCTGGCGATGCTCAAGCCGTTTATGCCGGAGGAAACTCAGGCTAGCGGCGTGTTTAGTGGCAACGCGGATGTCTCCTGGGACACCACTAAGGAAGGGCTGCCACAGGGTAAAGTCACCCTCGCCGGACGCAACGTTAAGGTCACCCAGATCGTCAACAACGCGCCGCTGCCGGTGGCTTTCGATACGCTGAATCTGAGCGCCGATCTGCACAACAACCGCGCCGAATTGGGCTGGCTGATTCGCCTGACCAACAACGGCCAACTGGATGGACAGGTGCAGGTGACCGACCCGCAGGGGCGACGTAACCTCGGCGGTAACGTCAACATCCGTAACTTCTCGCTGGCGATGGTGAACCCGATCTTCTCGCGTGGTGAAAAGGCGGACGGCAAGCTGAACGCGAATCTGCGTCTCGGCGGCGATCTTCAGAGCCCGCTGATGTTCGGCCAGCTTCAGCTGAATGGGCTGGACGTTGACGGTAACTTTATGCCCTTCGACATGCAGCCAAGCCAGCTGACGATGAACTTCAACGGCGCCACCTCGACGTTGCAAGGGGAGGTGCGAACCTCACAGGGGCAGATCAGCCTGAACGGCGACGCTGACTGGCGGCAGATTGAAAACTGGCGCGCGCGTATTGCGGCGAAAGGCTCTCGCGTGCGAATTACCGTGCCGCCGATGGTACGTCTCGACGTCTCGCCAGACGTTGTGTTTAACGCCACGCCGAGCCTGTTTACCCTTGACGGTAACGTTGATGTGCCGTGGGCGCGTATCGTGGTGAAAGAGGTGCCAGAAAGCGCAGTGGGCGTTTCCAGCGACGAAGTACTGCTGAATAACGATCTCCAGCCAAAAGAGACCAAATCGGCTTCAATTCCGATCAACAGTAACCTGACTATCCACGTCGGCAACAACGTTCGTCTGGATGCGTTTGGCCTGAAAGCGCGCCTGACCGGCGACCTGAAGGTGGCGCAGGATAAACAGGGGCTGGGGCTTAACGGGCAGATCAATATTCCGGAAGGGCGCTTCCACGCCTACGGCCAGGATCTGATCGTGCGTAAAGGCGAGCTGCTGTTCTCCGGCCCGCCGGATCAGCCGCTGCTGAATATCGAAGCGATTCGTAACCCGGATGCCACCGAAAACGATGTGATCGCCGGCGTTCGCGTAACCGGCTCGGCGGATCAGCCAAAGGCGGAAGTCTTCTCCGACCCGGCGATGTCGCAGCAGGAAGCGCTCTCCTACCTTGTTCGTGGACAGGGACTGGACAGCGGTCAGAGCGACAGCGCAGCGATGACCTCAATGCTTATTGGTATGGGGGTTGCACAAAGTGGTCAGGTTGTGGGTAAAATCGGCGAGACGTTTGGCGTAAGTAATCTGGCGCTGGATACCCAGGGGGTGGGCGACTCTTCCCAGGTGGTGGTCAGCGGATACGTATTGCCAGGTCTGCAGGTGAAATATGGCGTTGGGATCTTTGACTCGTTAGCGACGCTCACGTTACGCTATCGCCTGATGCCTAAGCTGTATCTGGAAGCGGTGTCTGGCGTAGACCAGGCGCTCGATTTGCTCTATCAGTTTGAGTTTTAGCAATGCGAATATTTGTTTACGGCAGTTTACGGCGCAAACAGGGCAACAGCCACTGGATGACCAACGCTCAGTGGCTGGGCGATCACAGCGTGACCGATTATCAACTGTACAGCCTGGGCCACTATCCAGGCGCGGTGCCCGGCGATGGCACGGTACACGGTGAAGTCTATCGGATTGATGCCTCGACGCTAGCCGAGCTGGATGCGCTGCGTACCAAAGCGGGCGAATACGCACGTCACCTCATTCAGACGCCGTATGGCAGCGCCTGGATGTACGTCTATCAGCGCCCGGTCGATGGGCTGAAGCTGATAGAAAGCGGCAACTGGTTGGATAAAGACCAGTATTGAATACGACAACGCCACCCTCGGGTGGCGTTGTTTTTTTATCAGCGTGGTCTACAAACAAAAACACCGCCCGGAGGCGGTGTTTTTAACGCTCAAAAAGAAATCTTATTTCTTCGCGCGCTCGAAGGAAGCAACGATTTCAGCTTTAGCCGCTTCAGCGTTGTCCCAACCGTCAACTTTAACCCATTTGCCCGCTTCGAGGTCTTTGTAGTGCTCGAAGAAGTGGGTGATCTGCGCTTTCAGCAGATCCGGCAGGTCGTTCACATCTTTGATGTGATCGTATTCTTTGCTCAGCTTGGTGTGCGGTACCGCAACCAGTTTCGCATCTTCACCGGATTCGTCGGTCATTTTCAGAACGCCAACCGGACGGCAACGGATCACAGAACCCGGCTGCAGCGGGTACGGGGTCGGGACCAGTACGTCAACCGGGTCACCGTCCAGAGACAGGGTGTGGTTGATGTAGCCGTAGTTGCACGGATAGAACATCGCGGTGGACATGAAACGGTCAACGAACAGCGCGCCGCTCTCTTTGTCGACTTCGTATTTGATAGGATCTGCGTTAGCCGGGATTTCGATGACTACGTAGATATCTTCCGGCAGATCTTTACCCGCAGGGACGTTGAGTAAGCTCATGTCTGTTTCCTTTAGAATGTGTGGCAAATCAGTGCCCGGTATTATAGCCAACTCGCCGCGAATGTCTTGGGCTGTTTTACATCTCCTGCCGTGAAACACGGTCTTTTCAGTGCCTTCTTATGGCAGGAAAATCCATAAAGTTAGCCGCATACTGAATAAAATCGTGGAACCGTTTACATTGCGCCAGGAAATGGGCTGATGCGGGTTAAAATTTCCACAAAATCGATAGCCTTCAACGGGTGCGCGACGCCTACTCCCTCCTGAACTTGTTCTGTTAATGGTAATTAACAAATAATTTACTTTTTTGAAGTGTGATGTAACGCATTCCGTTACATCTCCCATTGTCTATAGTTTTTCCGCAGATGAATATTTGACCAACAATAACCCTACGAGGATACCTCTATGTGGAAGCGCTTACTTCTTGTCACAGCAGTTTCCGCAGCCATGTCGTCTATGGTCATGGCTGCCCCTTTAACGGTGGGATTTTCACAAGTTGGCTCTGAATCGGGCTGGCGCGCGGCGGAAACCAACGTCGCGAAGCAGGAAGCGGAAAAACGCGGTATCACCCTGAAGATTGCCGACGGGCAGCAAAAACAGGAAAACCAGATAAAAGCGGTGCGTTCGTTTATCGCTCAGGGCGTTGATGCCATCTTTATCGCGCCGGTGGTGGCGACCGGCTGGGAACCGGTACTGAAAGAGGCCAAAGAGGCCAAAATTCCGGTGTTCCTGCTCGACCGTTCTATCGATGTGAAAGATAAATCGCTGTACATGACCACCGTGACTGCCAACAACGTGCTGGAAGGGCAACTGATCGGCGAGTGGCTGATCAAAACTGTCGACGGCAAGCCGTGTAACGTGGTGGAACTGCAGGGGACCGTCGGCGCGAGCGTGGCGATAGACCGTAAGAAAGGTTTCGCTGATGCCATTTCGAAAGCCTCTAACATCAAGATTATCCGTTCCCAGTCCGGCGACTTTACCCGCAGCAAGGGGAAAGAGGTGATGGAGAGCTTCATCAAGGCGGAGAACAACGGTAAGAACATCTGCATGGTTTACGCCCATAACGACGATATGGTGATCGGTGCCATTCAGGCGATAAAAGAGGCCGGGCTGAAGCCGGGTAAAGATATCCTCACCGGCTCAATTGACGGTGTACCGGATATCTACAAAGCGATGATTGCCGGTGAAGCGAACGCCAGCGTCGAGCTGACGCCGAACATGGCCGGCCCGGCGTTTGATGCGCTGGAGAAATTCAAGAAAGACGGCACCCTGCCGGAAAAAGTGACGCTGACCAAGTCCACGCTGTATCTGCCGGATACGGCGAAAGAAGAGTTAGAGAAGAAGAAAAATATGGGCTACTAAGCGGTTGATACCCTCACCCCAGCCCTCTCCCTGTAAGGAAGAGGGCGCCGTTCGGTGCAGGGCTATCAATCAGGCACAATACGTCCCCTCTCCCCCTCGGGGAGAGGGCCAGGGTGAGGGGGAGCGCACCATGACCACTGAAACCAACCCGGAAATCCTCCGCACCGAGGGGCTCTGCCAGTATTTTCCCGGCGTGAAAGCGCTGGATAACGTCAACTTCAGCCTGCGGCGCGGCGAAATTATGGCGCTGCTCGGCGAAAACGGCGCGGGTAAATCCACGCTGATTAAAGCGCTGACCGGTGTTTATCACGCCAACAGCGGCAGCATCTGGCTGGAAGGGCAGCAAATTCATCCGAAAAATACCGCGCATGCTCAGCAGCTGGGCATTGGCACGGTATATCAGGAAGTGAACCTGCTGCCGAACATGTCGGTGGCGGACAACCTGTTTATTGGCCGCGAGCCCAAACGCTTTGGCTTTATTCAGCGCAAAGAGATGGAAAAACGCGCCACCGCGCTGATGGCTTCCTACGGTTTTTCCCTTGACGTGCGCGAACCGTTAAACCGCTTTTCGGTGGCGATGCAGCAGATCGTCGCCATCTGTCGGGCGATAGATCTCTCCGCCAAAGTGCTGATCCTCGATGAACCGACCGCCAGCCTCGACACCAAAGAGGTGGAGATGCTCTTCACCCTGATGCGCCAGCTACGCGATCGCGGGGTCAGCCTGATCTTTGTCACCCATTTTCTCGATCAGGTGTATGCGGTGAGCGACAGGATCACCGTACTGCGCAATGGCACCTTTGTGGGGTGTCGGGAAACCCGCGAGCTGCCGCAGATTGAGCTGGTAAAAATGATGCTGGGTCGTGAGCTGGAGAGCCAGGCGCTGCATCGCGCGGGACGCACGTTACTGAGTGATAAACCGGTGGCTTCCTTTGAAGGCTATGGCAAAAAAGGCACCATCGCCCCGTTCGATCTGCATGTCCGCCCTGGCGAGATCGTCGGCCTGGCGGGGCTGCTGGGATCCGGACGCACCGAGACCGCGGAAGTGATCTTCGGTATTCATCCCGCCGACAGCGGGCAGGCGACGATCAAAGGCAAGCCGCAAACCCTGCGATCGCCACATCAGGCCTCGTGTCTGGGGATCGGCTTTTGCCCTGAGGATCGTAAAACGGACGGCATTATTGCCGCCGCCTCAGTGCGCGAAAACATTATCCTCGCGCTGCAGGCGCAACGCGGCTGGCTGCGGCCAATTCCGCGCAAAGAACAAAACGAGATTGCCGATCGCTTCATTCGCCAGCTGGCGATCCGCACCCCCAGCGCCGAGCAGCCGGTGGAGTTTCTCTCCGGCGGCAATCAGCAAAAAGTGCTGCTGTCGCGCTGGCTGCTGACGCGCCCGCAGTTCCTGATCCTCGACGAACCGACGCGTGGGATCGACGTTGGCGCGCACGCGGAGATCATTCGCTTGATCGAAACCTTGTGTGCGGACGGCCTGGCGCTGCTGGTGATCTCGTCTGAACTGGAGGAGCTGGTGGGCTACGCCGACCGGGTGATCATCATGCGCGATCGCCAACAGGTGGCGGAGATCCCGCTCGCCGAGCTCTCTGTTCCCGCCATTATGAACGCGATTGCGGCCTAAGGAGTTAACCGTGATGCCCCGAACTGTCCCCCAAACCGATAAGCCAGCGCGCCGCTTTCGCTGGCCGCCGGGTATGCCGCAAATTGCGGCGTTAATCCTGGTGCTGCTGGTCGATAGCCTGGTGGCGCCGCACTTTTTCCAGATAACCTTACAGGATGGCCGTCTTTTCGGCAGCCCGATTGATATCCTCAACCGCGCGGCGCCTGTAGCGCTGCTGGCGATCGGCATGACGCTGGTGATCGCCACCGGCGGTATCGATCTTTCCGTTGGCGCGGTGATGGCTATCGCCGGCGCCACTGCGGCCTCAATGACCGTGGCCGGGCACAGTCTGCCGGTAGTGCTGCTGGCGGCGATCGGATCCGGCGTGCTGGCCGGGCTGTGGAACGGCATCCTGGTCGCGATCCTGAAAATTCAGCCCTTCGTCGCCACGCTGATTTTGATGGTCGCGGGGCGCGGCGTGGCGCAACTTATCACCTCCGGGCAGATCGTCACCTTCGACTCGCCGTCGCTGGCGTGGATCGGCAGCGGCAAGTTTCTCCTGTTCCCGACGCCGGTCATTATTGCGCTGGTGACGCTGATTGTCTTCTGGCTGCTGACGCGTAAAACCGCGCTCGGTATGTTTGTTGAAGCGGTGGGGATCAACATTCGCGCGGCGAAAAACGCCGGGGTGAATACCCGCATCGTGGTGATGCTGGCCTACGTGCTGAGCGGCGTGTGCGCGGCGATTGCCGGAACGATTGTCGCGGCAGACATTCGCGGGGCCGATGCCAACAACGCCGGGCTGTGGCTGGAGCTGGACGCCATTCTGGCGGTGGTCATTGGCGGCGGCTCGCTGATGGGCGGGCGATTTAACCTGCTGCTTTCGGTGGTGGGCGCATTGATTATCCAGGGGATGAACACCGGTATTCTGCTCTCCGGCTTCCCGCCGGAGCTAAACCAGGTGGTCAAAGCGGTGGTGGTGATGTGCGTGCTGATCGTCCAGTCACCGCGCTTTATTCAGATACTGAAGAGGATGCGGGGCCATGATAAAACGTAACTTACCTCTGATGATCACCCTGGGGGTGTTTATCCTGGGTTATCTCTACTGTCTGACCCAGTTTCCCGGTTTCGCCTCGACGCGAGTGATTTGCAATATTCTGACCGACAACGCCTTCCTCGGGATTGTCGCGGTAGGCATGACCTTTGTGATCCTCTCCGGTGGTATCGATCTTTCCGTCGGCTCAGTGATCGCCTTCACCGGCGTATTTCTCGCCAAGGCGATCGGCTTCTGGGGGTTATCGCCGCTGGTGGCCTTTCCGCTGGTGCTGGTGATGGGCTGCGCCTTCGGCGCGTTTATGGGCTGGTTGATTGACGCGCTGAAGATCCCGGCATTTATCATTACGCTCGCCGGGATGTTTTTCCTGCGCGGCGTGAGCTACCTGGTGTCTGAAGAGTCGATTCCTATCGATCACCCGGTATACGACACCCTTTCCGGACTGGCGTGGACCCTTCCCGGCGGCGGCCGTTTGAGCGCGATGGGGCTGTTAATGCTGCTGGTCGTGGTGTTGGGGATTTTCCTGGCCCACCGTACGCGCTTTGGCAATCAGGTCTACGCTATCGGCGGTAACGCCACCTCGGCTAACCTGATGGGTATTCCGACGCGTAGCACCATCGTGCGCATTTATATGCTGTCGACGGGGCTGGCAACGCTGGCGGGCATTGTGTTCTCCATTTATACCCAGGCTGGCTATGCGCTGGCAGGGGTTGGCGTGGAGCTGGATGCCATCGCCTCGGTGGTGATCGGCGGCACGCTGCTGAGCGGCGGCGTCGGTACGGTGCTGGGCACACTGTTTGGCGTGGGCATTCAGGGGCTGATTCAGACCTACATCAACTTTGACGGCACGTTGAGCTCGTGGTGGACCAAAATCGCTATCGGCATTCTGCTGTTTATTTTTATTGCTCTCCAACGAGCGCTGACGGTGCTGTGGGAGAACCGGCAGAGTGCGGCTGTCACCCGCGTCGATCTCCCGGTAACAAAGAACTAACATACTGAAACGCTAAAGTTTTTCCGGTAGCAGCCGATACCAGTCATTTACGCCAAACAGTACCCCTGCTACCGGACAAAACTATGATGCTAAAAACGCTCTCTATCCGTACCGGCCTGCTGTCCCTGCTCGCCGTGATGACTCTGCTGCTGATTCTGGTCAGCGGTATCGGCATTTATGCTCTCACCCAAAGTTCTGCCTCCCTCCAGCGTATCGACCACCTGCAAAGCGAGCAAATGACGCAGCTGAATGAGGGTTATACGCTGCTGCTGCGTGCGCGTAACGAAGCAGGCCAGGCGATCCGCTTGATGGAAATCGGCATGCTGGACGACGCGGCGAAGGCCGTCAAAAACCTTAACGGCGAAGTGACGCAGGGACAAAAAATTATCGCCAGCGTCAGCCAGTCATCGGTTGACGATGCTGATGGCGCAAAACGGATGGCGGATGTCGCGAAAAGCTATGAGGTCTATAACACTCAGGCGATCAAACCGATGCTGGCGGCGCTCGAGCAGCAGAACGTCGACGGTTATTACGATCTGCTGGAAAAAACGATGATCCCGGTGGCCCGCCAGTTTGATAACGCCATTCACGCCTTCCAGGATTGGGGGGAGTCGCGCGGGCAGATTGAAGTCGCGGCAGTACACAGCACCAAGAATCGAGTTTTGGCGTTGATGGTGTTGGCTATTGCACTGACCGCAGGGGTGATAGCGCTTGCCTGGCTGCAACTGCAACATTTGCTGTTAAAGCCGCTGGCATCGGCGATTGGTCAGCTTGAGCAGGTGGCGTCCGGGGATTTAACCCCTTCGCCGCTGAAAACCAGCAGCGCCGAAATTAAGCGTCTGAATGTGGCGATTGCCGGGATGCGCGAGTCAATGATGAATTCGGTCATGCGGGTGCGCGACGCCAGCTCACAGATTGATATCGGCAGCCGCGAGCTGACGGCGGGCAATAACCACCTGGCGCAGCGTACGGAGTCGACGGCCACCTCGCTGGAACAAACCGCCGCCAGCATGGAACAGCTGACCGCCACCGTGAAGCAGAACGCCGACAACGCCGAGCAGGCGCACAAGCTGGCGCGCGATGTCTCGGATACCGCCGATCGCGGCAGCGAGATGGTGTGTTATGTGATTGAAAAAATGCAGGATATCTCCGGCAGCGCGAAGCGTATTGCGGACATCCTGAGTGTGATTGATGGCATTGCCTTCCAGACCAATATTCTGGCGCTTAACGCCTCGGTGGAAGCGGCCCGTGCGGGTGAACAGGGGCGCGGATTTGCGGTCGTAGCCGGTGAAGTACGTAACCTCGCCAGCCGCAGCGCCGATGCGGCGAAAGAGATTCGCCAGCTGATTGCCGACTCGCAAACCCACGTCAATGAAGGCAGCGACCTGGCGCAGCAGGCGGGGGAAACCATGGATGAGATCGCCAGCGAAGTGATGCGGATGACCAAGCTGATGCGGGAAATTGCCAGTGCGTCGCAGGAACAGAGCCGCGGCATTGAACAGGTGAATATTGCGGTGAGTCAGATGGATGAAACCGCACAGCAGAACGCGGCGCTGGTACAGCAGTCTTCGGCGGCAACCCGTTCGCTGGAAGAGCAGTCGCAGGCGCTGGTGGCGGCGATGGCGTCGTTCCGGTTGCAGGTGGCGTAATCGGGTTACCCCCTCACCCCGGCCCTCTCCCCAAAGGGGCGAGGGAGAAAATCGACCGACCCCTCTGCTCATGTGGCGAGGGGGAAAACCGGACGGTCCCCTCTCCCCCATGGGGAGAGGGTTAGGGTGAGGGGGCATCCTCGAGGCGATTACGCGTCCGGGAACTCACGAATAAAGCGCTCAACGTCTTCAACCATATGGTCGTTGCCGACGAAGAATGAACGGCGCTGGTGCAGGCTTTCCGGCACGATATCCAGAATACGCTCTTTACCATCGCTGGCCTTGCCGCCGGCCTGCTCCGCGAGGAACGCCATCGGGTTGCACTCATACAGCAGACGCAGCTTCCCTTCCGGGTGGCTGGCGGTGCTTGGGTACAGGTAGATGCCGCCTTTCAGCAGGTTGCGGTGGAAATCGGCCACCAGAGAACCGATGTAGCGTGAAGTGTACGGGCGCTGCGTGGACTTATCTTCTTCCTGGCAGAACTTGATGTACTTCTTCACCCCGTTCGGGAATTTGATGTAGTTACCTTCGTTGATCGAGTAAGTGCTGCCGCGCTGCGGGAAGCGCATGCGCTCCTGACACAGGCAGAACACGCCCAGCGACGGGTCGTAGGTAAAGGCATGCACGCCACAGCCGGTGGTGTACACCAGCATGGTGGAAGAACCGTAAACCACATAACCGGCGGCTACCTGACGGTTACCCGGTTGCAGGAAGTCTTCTTCGGTAACCGGCGTGCCGACGGGTGTTACGCGGCGGTAGATAGAGAAGATGGTGCCGACAGAAACGTTAACGTCGATATTAGATGAGCCATCCAGCGGGTCCATCAGGACCACGTATTTCGCGTGCTCGCAGCCGTCGAAGACGACGATTTCGTCTTCCTCTTCGGAGGCGATACCGGCGACGATGTCACGTGCACGCAGCGCAGCTTTCAGTTTCTCGTTCGCGAACAGATCGAGCTTTTGTTGTACTTCTCCCTGTACGTTTTCAGCGCCGCTGGCACCCAGGATATCGACCAGACCGGCCTTATTGATATCGCGGTGGATGATCTTAGCACCTAACTTTATTGCCGACAGCAAAGCAGTGAGCTCACCGGTTGCGTGGGAGAACTCGTGCTGCTTCTCGACAATAAATTCACCTAACGTTTTCATAACACTTTCCCTGACAGTGGATGTTGAGTAAAACGGCTGCAACAATACTAACAAAGAATAAAAAAAATACGCACAGGTGAATCGCGCCAGCAAACTACGGAATATCCTGAAATGCATTTCTCTGCCGGCAAACATATGAGTAAAATGCGGGGCAGATAAAAAAAGGATAGTGACGTATGCGCATTCATATTTTGGGTATTTGTGGCACTTTCATGGGCGGTCTGGCAATGCTGGCTCGTTCGCTGGGTCACGAAGTCACGGGTTCGGATGCCAATGTGTATCCCCCGATGAGCACGCTGCTTGAAAAGCAAGGCATTGATTTAATTCAGGGCTATGACGCCAGCCAGCTTGATCCGCAGCCAGACCTGGTCATCATCGGCAACGCCATGACGCGCGGTAACCCGTGCGTGGAAGCGGTGCTGGAGAAGAACATTCCGTATATGTCCGGCCCGCAGTGGCTGCACGATTTCGTGCTGCGCGACCGTTGGGTTGTGGCGGTTGCCGGTACCCACGGTAAAACCACCACCGCCGGTATGGCGACCTGGATCCTCGAAGAGTGCGGCTACAAGCCGGGCTTCGTCATTGGCGGCGTGCCGGGTAACTTCGAGGTTTCCGCGCGCTTGGGCGACAGCCCGTTCTTCGTGATTGAAGCCGATGAATACGACTGCGCCTTCTTCGATAAGCGTTCCAAATTCGTGCATTACTGCCCGCGCACCCTGATCCTCAACAACCTTGAGTTCGATCACGCGGACATCTTCGACGATCTGAAAGCTATCCAGAAACAGTTCCACCACCTGGTGCGCATCGTGCCGGGTCAGGGCCGTATCATCCTGCCGGAGAACGACGCAAACCTGAAGCAGGTGATGGCGATGGGCTGCTGGAGCGAGCAGGAGCTGGTGGGCGAGCAGGGCCACTGGCAGGCGAAAAAGCTGAACACCGACGCCTCCGAGTGGGAAGTGCTGCTCGACGGTGAAAAGGTCGGTGAAGTGAAGTGGGGCCTGGTGGGCGAACACAACATGCACAACGGCCTGATGGCAATTGCCGCCGCGCGTCATGTCGGCGTGACGCCTGCTGACGCCGCCAATGCGCTGGGCAGCTTTATCAACGCCCGTCGCCGCCTGGAGCTGCGCGGTGAAGCCAACGGCGTGTGTGTTTACGATGACTTCGCGCATCACCCGACCGCGATTCTTGCCACGCTGCAAGCGCTGCGCGGCAAAGTGGGCGGTACCGCGAAGATTATCGCCGTGCTGGAACCGCGCTCGAACACCATGAAAATGGGCGTCTGCAAAGACGACCTCGCGCCGTCTCTGGGCCGTGCGGATGAAGTGTTCCTGCTTCAGCCACAGCATATTCCATGGCAGGTGGCGGAAGTGGCGGAAGCCTGCGTGCAGCCAGCCCACTGGAGCGCCGACGTTGACACGCTGGCGGATATGATCGTCAAAAGCGCCGAGCCGGGCGACCATATTCTGGTGATGAGCAACGGCGGGTTTGGCGGTATTCATCAGAAGCTGCTGGAAAGGCTGGAAAAGAAAGCTCAGCACTAAACGGCTGAGCTGGGCCCCTCACCCTAACCCTCTCCCCACAGGGGAGAGGGGACCGAACGAGCAGCGAGCACGATTGGTTTTCTCCCTCGCCCCTTGGGGAGAGGGCCGGGGTGAGGGGGCTCGCTCAATACAACACTCTCCCTCGGTACCCAAACATGCTCACCGCCAAAAAAATCACGACCACCGACTCCCCCTTATTCCCTCCGCTCGATGCCCTCTATACCCACGCCTTTCCGTGGCACGAACAGCGCGAACTCCCCGCCAAACAGCGCGCACTCCACGACCCGCACTACGCGCTGGAAGCGTGGTTCGACGGTGAGCTATTCATCGGGATGAGCGGGACATGGGCATTTGACGGCTATATCTACATTGAACATCTGGCCGTTGACAGCAGCCTGCGCTCACAGGGCTACGGTAAGCGCCTGCTGGGGCAGATTCTTAAGCGCGCGCCGACAACGATTCTGGAAATCGACCCGCTGACCACCGAGATTGCCCATAAACGTCTGCGTTTTTATGAGGGGATGGGGTTCTTCGCTAACCCGTGGCCGCATACGCACCCGACCTATCACGCCGGTATCGCCGATCACGCATTAATTGTGCTGAGCTATCCGCAGCCGATTGACGAGGCGCAGTACCAGCGTTTCAACGATGATTTACGTCGGGTGGTGATGGCATAAAAAAATACCCTCACGAAGAGGGCATTTTACGGAAGCTTATTCCTGGTTTTCAGACAGCTCGCGCAGATACTGGAAGATCTGGCGGGAAGATTTCGGCGGCTTGTTGCCGGCTTTTTCTTTCCTGGCGTTACGCACCAGCGAACGCAGCTGTTGGCGATCGGCGGCAGGCCACAGGTTCATCACTTCTTCGATGGCTTCATCGCTACCGTCGACCATACGATCGCGTAGTTGCTCCAGCTTGTGGAACACAACCACCTGCTGGTTGTGACGGTTTTTCAGCTTATCCAGCGCCTGACGGTAAGGTTCAACGTCACGCTGACGCAGCATTTTACCAATCAGCTGCAGCTGGCGGCGGCGGCCTTCCATCTTAATGCGCTGCGCCAGTTCAATGGCGGCGCGCAGGTCGGCGTCCAGCGGGATTTTATCCAGCGCGTTCTTACCGAGCTCAACCAGTTCTACCCCAAGCTTTTTCAGCTCTTCGGCATCACGTTTAATTTCACTCTTGCTGACCCAGATAATTTCATCATCTTCGTCCTCGATATCATCACCGGGGACTTCGTCGAGCCAGTCTTCGGGCTGCTTTGTCATTTCAGGCTCCTTAAAAAAGAGGCTAATACTAACAGCTTGAGCGCATACTGAGAAAGGGTTCTCTGTTAGACTTCATTTAACTTTACCTCAGATTATGGCTTAGACGATGAAAGTGATCACACAAGTTGCGGAACAACGTATTGCGCTGGAAAAAGCGGTCTCCACGGCACTCGAGCTGGCAGCCGCTCAATCGGACGGCGCGGAAGTCGCGGTCAGTAAGACCACCGGTATCAGCGTCAGCACGCGCTACGGTGAAGTTGAAAACGTCGAATTCAACAGCGATGGCGCGCTGGGCATCACCGTTTATCACCAGAATCGTAAAGGCAGCGCCTCCTCTACAGACCTGAGCCCGGACGCCATCGCCCGTACCGTACAGGCGGCGCTGGATATTGCCCGCTACACCTCGCCGGACCCGTGCGCGGGCGTGGCGGACAAAGAACTGCTGGCCTTTGATGCGCCGGATCTTGACCTGTTCCACCCGGCGGAAGTCTCCCCGGATGAAGCGATTGAACTGGCGGCCCGCGCTGAGCAGGCTTCCCTGAACGTCGACAAACGTATCACCAACACCGAAGGCGGCAGCTTCAACAGCCATTACGGCATTAAAGTGTTCGGCAACAGCCACGGTATGTTGCAGAGCTACAGCTCAACCCGTCATTCCCTTTCCAGCTGCGTGATTGCCGAAGCGAACGGCGACATGGAGCGTGATTACGCTTACACCATTGGCCGCGCGCTGGGCGACCTGAAGTCTCCGGAATGGGTCGGCGAAGAGTGCGCGCGTCGTACCCTGTCGCGCCTGGAACCGCGCAAACTCTCCACCATGCAGGCGCCGGTCATTTTCGCTAATGAAGTGGCGACCGGGCTGTTCGGTCACCTGGTCGGCGCGATTGCCGGTGGCTCGGTGTACCGTAAATCGACCTTCCTGCTGGACTCGCTGGGCAAGCAAATTCTGCCGGAATGGCTGACCATTGAAGAGCATCCGCATCTGCTGAAAGGGCTGGCTTCGACGCCGTTCGACAGCGAAGGCGTGCGTACCGAACGTCGCGACATTATTAAAGACGGTATCCTGACCCAGTGGCTGCTGACCAACTACTCCGCGCGCAAGCTGGGCCTCAAGAGCACCGGTCACGCGGGCGGCATCCACAACTGGCGCATCAAGGGCCGCGGCCTGAGTTTTGAAAAGTTGCTTAAAGAGATGGGTACGGGTCTTGTCGTCACCGAACTGATGGGGCAGGGTGTTAGCGGCATCACCGGCGACTACTCGCGCGGTGCCTCAGGTTTCTGGGTGGAGAACGGTGAAATTCAGTATCCGGTGAGCGAAATCACCATCGCGGGCAACCTGAAAGATATGTGGCGCAATATTGTCACCATCGCCGACGATATTGAGACACGGAGTAACATCCAATGTGGTTCCGTACTGTTGCCGGAGATGAAAATCGCCGGGCAGTAATCACGTGTTGGGCGCATCCTGCTGCGCCCGTTCGCTTAAATAATAAAAAGGAAGTGAGCAATGCGTAAAAAACTGGTAGCGATGCTGGCGGTCTCCGCGCTGGCACTGGGTTCGGCTTCAGCGTTCGCCGACCTGGGTGAAGATATGGACACCCTGGCAGAAAATCTGCAGGTGGTGCAGAAAACCTCCGACGCGGGTGAACTGAAAGCGGCGCTGACGAAGATGCGCACCGCAGCAGAAGACGCCAAAAAAGAGACCCCGCCGAAGCTGGAAGGCAAAGCGGCTGACAGCGCGGAAATGAAAGACTATCGTCATGGCATGGATACGCTGATTGGTCAGATTGACGGCGCGCTGAAGCTGGCGAACGAGGGCAAAGTGAAAGAGGCCCAGGCCGCTGCGGAAGAGTTCAAAACCACCCGCAACGAGAACCACAAGAAGTTCCGCTAACGCCTTTTCCGGAAGGTGTCGCCCGATGCCTTCCGTCTTTCTCCCCCGTAAAACTTCATCGATATCACACTTTTCACCTTCATTTTGCCATTCGTCTTTCCAATGACCTTGTCCCTCAGACGTGACATTCATCACGCGAATATATCGAAATCGTTATTTTCGTGGCGAATGTGTGAATCCGATCACTCAGGCCGTCTACCTTTCCACTTCGAAGTGGAAAACAACTCGCTACAAACTCCCATCCCCCGGCGTTAGGTTTATCCCCAGAGACATTAGCGGGGTAACACGAGTGAATAACGGAGCGGTAATACACGACGCAGGGGAGCAGGCGCTACAGACCGAACGGCTGGCCGACAAAATGTTGCAGCAGGTGTTCGCACTGTTACGCCGCCGCGATATCACCCCTAACGATGTGCAGGAGCAAATGCTGACCTCCCACGTGCGGGCCATGGCCCACCGGTCAATCAGCGGCGAGCCGCTACCGGAAGTGGATGCCAGCCTGTTTGAAGAGATTTCTGACGATTCAATGATGCTTGCCCGCGAAGTGGTCGCGGCGTTTGGCAACCTGCCTGATGAAGAGGCCTGGCTGCTGTCCGTTCACTTCGAAGTAGCAAAAGACAACCTGTAAGGAGCAACAAATGGAACAGATCACCGTAGTAATTGGCGACCGCCTGGGTAAAGGACAAAAAGTTGCCGCTGGCGCGGAAAAAGCCGGTGCTCGTGCAGTGGTGGTACCGGGCGTGGCCGCCGATATGAAGCTGGGCGACATGATGAAGGCCGAGAACGCGACCTTCGGTATCTCCTTCTGCGGCAGCGGTGGTGCGGGGGCTATCACCGCGCAGACCAAATATGGCTACAAGGCGAAATACGGCATGCGTTCGGTGGAAGAGGGCGTGACTGCCATCAACGAAGGCTGCAACGTGCTGGGCTTCGGCTTTATGGACAAAGAAGAGCTGGGCGAACGCCTGGTCGAGGCCTGGAAGAAGAAGTACGGCGCTTGAGTATGAAAGAGCAATTCACCACCACTGTGAGGGTCACGGGCAAAGGCGAGAGCAAAACACGGGCGTTCGCCGATGCCCTGAACCACGTGCAGGCTGCGGTGATGAAAACATCATCGCATATCTTACTGCGTATTGAGCCACAGGATGTGCAGGTTGTTCATGCGCGCGAAGCGGTACGAAAAGAGGCGTTCTTATTCTTCTTTTTACGCCGTGAACGACGAGCGTACAGCGTGGAGCTGGACGTTACCGTCAACGTGACCGCCATTGATATCGATAAAGTGGATTTCGTCACGCAAACCTGATTTTTACCAAAGGGTCAGACTATGTTCCTGATAATTTTAATAAAATCGCTCATCATCGGCGGCCTGGTTGGCGTCGGCGTGGGCGCCGGAGCGGCACGCATGTTTCACGCGCCCACCACGCAGGGGATGGGGGCGTTTCGTACCTTGGGCGAGCTGAACTCCTGTGAAGGCGATCCGGCTTCCCACTTCTCGTTTGGCCTCGGTTTCTTCTTTAACGCCTGGGCTTCTTCCGTTGCAGCAGGCTCCTTCACCCAGGACGTTGACCACCGCATTATCCCGAACTGGGGCGCGGCGGCGCTGATGATCAAAAACCGCAACGTCGGTGAGACGCTGCATGACCCACGCAAAATGGCGATTGCCTGCGGCATCATCGGCATGATTGTCGTGGCCTTCCTTAACCTGACGGCCTCTTCCGTTCCGCAGGCGTTGCAGGTCACTGCCGTGAAGGTGCTGGTTCCGGCGGCCAACCTGCTGGTCAACACCGTGATGCCAGTTATCTTCTGGCTGGCGGCGATTGATGCCGGTAAGAAATCAGGCTTCTGGGCCACCATCTTCGGCGGCGCGGCGCAGCTGATTATGGGTAACGCCGTACCGGGTCTGGTACTGGGCATTCTGATTGGTAAGGGCGTTGAAGAGAGCGGCTGGCATCGCGTCACCAAAGTGATGATGGGCGCCATCGTTGCGCTGTTCGTCCTGAGCGCCTTCTTCCGCGGTTTCGACATGAAGATGATTGAATCCTTCCACCTGACCGTACCGAACTGGCTGGATCTGATCCACAGCTCAATCAGCGGCAAATAACGGGAGCCTGACATGGAACAAAATAAAGGTTTTTGGTATGCCGACTGGTCGTTCCCGATCTTCGTTGGCCTGCTCTCCTCCGGCGTGTTTGCCGGGACGCATATGTACTACCTCTACGGCATTGGTGCCTTCAACGAAGTGGCCTTCGTGGCGATGCTTAAAGCCGGGATTGATACCGGGGCTTACGGCGCGGTGGCCGCGTTCGGCGCGAGCTTCCTGTTTGCCCGAATCATTGAAGGTTCGCTGGTGGGGATTCTGGACATTGGCGGCGCGATTCAGACCGGCGTGGGCCTCGGCGTTCCGGCGCTGCTGCTCGGCGCGGGCATCATGTTCCCGGTGACCAACTTTATCGCCTCCCTGATTACCGGGCTGGTGATTGGTCTGGCGATTGGCTACATCATCATTCTGGCGCGTAAATTCACCATCAACCAGAGCGATTCCACCTACGGGGCCGACGTGATGATGGGTGCGGGTAACGCCTCCGGCCGCTTCCTTGGCCCGTTGATTATCCTCAGCGCGATGACCGCCTCGATTCCCATCGGCATCGGTTCTCTGGTTGGCGCACTGCTGTTTTACATCTGGCAGAAGCCGATCACCGGCGGCGCGATCCTGGGGGCGATGATCCTCGGTTCCATCTTCCCGGTAGCGATTAGCTAAACCCTGCGGGCGCGCGGCGCCCGCCTTAACAGGAGAGAGATATGTTTGATTTACTCCTGCGCCGTGCGCGCCTCGTCGACGATACCCTGACTGATATCGCCATCAAGGACGGTTCAATCGCGGCGCTGGGCGAGATTAGCGCGCCTGCCCATAAAACCATTGCGCTGGACGGGAAATACTACGCCAGCGCTGGCTGGATTGACTCCCACGTCCACTGCTACCCGAACTCACCGATTTATCACGACGAACCGGACAGCGTCGGTATCGCTACCGGCGTCACCACCGTGATTGATGCAGGCAGTACCGGCGCGGATGACGTGGACGATTTCTACCAGTTGACCCGCAAAGCTGCGACCGACGTCTATGCGCTGCTCAACATCTCCCGCGTGGGGCTGATTGCCCAAAACGAACTGGCCAATATGGCCAATATCGATGCGGAAGCGGTGAAGCAGGCGGTGGCGCGCCACCCGGACTTTATCGTCGGCCTGAAAGCGCGCATGAGCAGCAGCGTGGTCGGCGAAAACGGCATCACGCCGCTGGCGCGTGGCAAAGCCATCCAGCAAGAAAACGGCGACCTGCCGCTGATGGTGCACATTGGCAACAACCCGCCGAACCTCGATGAAATCGCCGAACTGCTGAGCGCTGGCGACATCATCACCCACTGCTACAACGGCAAACCGAACCGCATTCTCACCCCGCAAGGGGAGTTGCGGGGCTCTATCGTGCGTGCGCTGAAGCGCGGTGTACGGCTCGATGTCGGTCACGGCACCGCCAGCTTCAGCTTTGAGGTGGCGCGCCGGGCGATTGCGATGGGTATTCTGCCGCACACCATCAGTTCTGATATCTACTGCCGCAACCGTATCGACGGCCCGGTACGCTCGCTGGCGCTGGTGATGTCGAAATTTCTCGCCATCGGTATGTCGCTGCCGCAGGTGATTGATTGCGTGACCTGTCATGCCGCTGAGGGTTTACGCCTGACGCACAAAGGACGACTGGCAGTCGGTTACGACGCGGATATCACGCTGTTTACCCTCGCGCAGACGCCAACGGTGCTGGTGGATGCCGAAAAAGAGAGCCTTCAGGCTGACAAGATTCTGCTGCCGCTTGCTGCGATTCGCGCGGGCAAGGGCTATTTGACCGAACAAGGGAGCGCGGAAAATGCCTTCAATTTTTGAAAAATACGATTTAAAGCAAGTGATTAACACCTCCGGCCGCATGACCGCACTCGGCGTCTCTACGCCGCGCCCGGAAGTGGTGGAAGCCGCGATGGCGGGCATGAACCAGTACTTTGAGATGAAAGATCTGGTGAATAAAACCGGTGCCTATATTGCGAAGCTGCTGGATGTTGAAGGGGCGACCGTGGTGTCCTGCGCGTCCGCCGGTATTGCGCAATCCGTGGCGGCGGTGCTGGTGAAAGACAGCGACTGGCTGCTGGAAAACCTGCATGTCACCCCGATTGAGAACAACGAAATCGTGCTGCCGAAAGGCCACAACGTCAACTTCGGCGCGCCGGTCGGCACCATGGTGGCGCTGGGCGGCGGCAAGCTGGTGGAAGCGGGTTATGCCAACGAATGTTCTGCCGACCAGCTGGCGGCGGCGATTACCCCGCGTACGGCGGCCATTCTGTATATCAAGTCTCACCACTGCGTGCAGAAAAGCATGCTTAACGTGGCGCAGGCCGCCAGCGTGGCGCGTAGCCATAACCTGCCGCTGATCGTTGATGCGGCGGCGGAAGAGGATCTGCATGCCTACTATCGTGCGGGGGCGGATCTGGTTATCTACAGCGGGGCGAAGGCGATCGAAGGGCCAACCAGTGGTCTGGTGATTGGTAAAACCCAATACGTCGAGTGGGTGAAGCGCCAGTCGATGGGCATTGGACGTGCCATGAAGGTCGGTAAAGAAGGCATTCTGGGCCTGACCTGCGCCATTGAGCACTATCTGACGGCGACCAAAGAGAGCGGTGAAGAGATGGTGGAGAAAATGACACCGTTTATTAACCAGCTCAACACGCTCAACGGCGTCACCGCCCGCGTGGTGTGGGATAGCGCGGGCCGCGATATCGCCCGTGCGGAAATTAAATTTGATGAAGCGGCGACCGGCGTGAATACCGGTGATCTGGTGCAGGCGCTGAAGCAGGGCGAATACGCCATCTACTTCCGTGGCTATAAGGCCAATGAAGGCATTATCGAAGCTGATGTCCGCAGCGTGGATGCGCAGCAGTTAGCGATTGTTGCTCGCCGTATTGCAGAAGTTCTGAACAAGGAGAATCACGCATGAAACTGACCCCAAACTTTTACCGTGACCGCGTCTGCCTGAACGTGCTGGCCGGTAGCAAAGATAACGCCAGCGAGATTTATGAAGCGGCGGAAGGTCATGTGCTGGTGGGCGTGCTCTCCAAAAACTATCCGGACATCGCCAGCGCGGTGGCCGATATGCGCGAATACGCAAAGCGGATTGATAACGCGCTCTCCGTCGGGCTGGGCGCGGGCGACCCGAACCAGTCGGCGATGGTCAGTGAAATCTCCCGTCAGGTGCAGCCGCAGCACGTTAACCAGGTCTTCACCGGCGTGGCGACCAGCCGCGCGCTGTTAGGGCAGAACGAGACCGTGGTCAACGGCCTGGTCTCCCCAACCGGCACCGTCGGCATGGTTAAGATCTCCACCGGCCCGCTGTCCAGCAACGCACCGGACGGTATCGTGCCGCTGGAAACCGCGATTGCCCTGTTGAAAGACATGGGCGGCAGCTCGATTAAGTACTTCCCGATGGGCGGCCTGAAGCACCGTGATGAGTTTATTGCGGTGGCGCAAGCCTGCGCGCGCCATGATTTCTGGCTGGAACCGACCGGCGGGATCGATCTGGAAAACTACGGCGAGATCCTGAAAATTGCGCTGGATGCGGGGGTAAGCAAAATTATCCCGCATATTTACAGCTCAATCATTGATAAAGACAGCGGCAATACGCGTCCGGCGGACGTGCGTCGGCTGCTGGAGATGACTAAACAGCTTGTTAAGTAGTGCCGATAGCCCCTCACCCCGATCCTCTCCCCACAGGGGAGAGGGAGAAAACCAACCGTGCCTTTGGCGCCTATCGTGCGTAAAAGTACCGAATGGTCCCCTCGCCCCTTTGGGGAGAGGGTTAGGGTGAGGGGAAAAACCCACCGAACCATCAAGGAGTCACCATGCCAACCGCTCGTCATCTGCTTGTTGCTTCACTCTCTTTGCTTGCTACCACGGTTACCGCCCAAACCCAGTATGCCTGGGTCGGCACCTACAATCCCAATGGCGAAGGTCTATACCGTTTTACGCTGGATGGTAAGACTGGCGCGCTACACGATAAAGCGCTGGTGAGTTCACTGCCCAACGTCGCGCAGCTTACCGTCAGCCCTGACGGCAAGACGCTGTATGCCGCCAGTGAGGTGGAAAAAGGCGTGGTGCAGGCGTGGAGTATCGCCGCGAACGGCGAGCTTAAAAGCCTGAATCAGGTGGCCTCCGGCGGCGCGGGGCCGGTCTATCTCTCCTTGACGCCGGATGGTCGTCATCTTCTGGTCGCCAACTACGTGAGCGGGTCGATCGCGGTGCTGCCGGTGAAAGAGGACGGTAGTTTGGGCGAGGCGGTAGATGTGCATCAGGATCAGGGCCCGGCTGGCGCGGCGCGCCCAGCAGCCGCAGCGGAGGGGAGTTTTGCCATCAGCGATCATAACGGCCCGCACGCGCACATGGTTGCCAGCGATCCGAGCGGTCAGTTTGTGTATTCCACCGATTTGGGGCTGGACCGCATCTACCAGTATCGTATGGACCGCGCCAGCGGCAAGCTGACGCCGAACGATCCGCCGTTTATCGCCGCATCCTCGGCAGGGGCCGGGCCGCGACATTTTGTCTTTACGCCAGCAGGTGATGGACTATGGTTGATTAATGAAGAATCCTCCACGCTGACCTTTTATCACCTCGATAAACTAAGCGGCCAGCTGCGCGAAGGCAAGACGGTTTCAGCGTTGCCAAAAGAGTACAAAGGCACCAGCTTTGCCGCAGGGCTGGTGTTAAGCCAGGACGGCAAGCAGCTGTATGTCGCCAATCGCCTCCACAACAGCATCGCTCACTTCACCGTGATGGCCGACGGCAGCCTGTCGCACCAGGAAGATATCTGGACGCGTGGCGACTATCCACGAACGCTAACGCTTGATAAGCAAGGACATTGGCTATATGTCATGAATCAGCGTAGCGATAATATTACTCGCTTTAGCGTGGCGCCGAAGGACGGCAAGCTGACGTTTTCACCGGACTATACGCCGGTTGGCAGCCCGTCTCAGATGGTGATTTCCACGCAACCTTAAGCCGTAACATGAAGGAACCGACATGCGATTTCCCAACCAACGTTTAGCGCAACTCTTTACCCTGCTGCAAAACGAAACGCTGCCCCAGGATGAGCTGGCGCAGCGGCTGTCGGTCTCAACCCGTACCGTACGCGCCGATATCACTGCGCTTAATGCGCTTTTGATGCATTACGGCGCGCAGTTTGTGCTGACGCGGGGCAGCGGCTATCAGCTAAAAATCGACGATCCCACGCGCTATCAAACGCTGGAAGAGAGTGCGCCGAAAACGCAGCATATCCCGCGTACCGCTCAGGATCGCGTGCACTTTTTGCTGGTGCGCTTTTTAACGTCGGCGTTCTCCATCAAGCTTGAGGATCTGGCTGACTCGTGGTTTGTCAGCCGCGCCACGTTGCAGAGCGATATGGTCGACGTACGCGAGCATTTTCAGCGCTATCAGCTGACGCTGGAGACGCGTCCGCGTCACGGCATGAAGCTGTTCGGCAGCGAAGTCTCTATTCGCGCTTGCCTGACCGATCTTCTGTGGGAGCTAAGCCAGCAGGGGCCGCTGAACCCGCTGATTCGTGAAGAGGCGTTTGATGCCAGTGTGCCAACCCTGCTGGAAGGCACGCTGCAGGAGATGTTAACCCGTCACCATGTGCGTCTGACCGATGCGGGCGAACGTTTTATTTGTCTGTATGGTGCGGTGGCGGTACGCCGCGTACGCGACGGGTATCCGTTGGCGGATTTCAGCGCGGAAGATGTGGCGCAAAACGTGCGCGATGTCGCCCATGATTTCGCCAATACTCTGCAACAACTGGCAGGGAAAGGTTTTTCGCCGGCGGAAGAGGAGTGGCTGTGCGTGCACCTTGCTGCCCGCCAGGTGCAGGACGTCGACCCGGAAACCATTAGCGCTGACGATGACGAGGCGCTGGTGAACTACATTCTTAGCTATATTAATCAGCAATATAACTACAATCTACTGGACGACGCCCAGCTGCATGCCGACCTGCTGACCCATATCAAAACCATGATTACCCGGGTGCGTTACCAGATAATGATCCCCAACCCGTTGCTCGATAACATCAAGCAGCACTATCCCATGGCCTGGGACATGACGCTGGCGGCCGTCTCCAGTTGGGGAAAATATACGCCGTACGCCATCAGTGAAAACGAGATTGGTTTTCTGGTGCTGCATATTGGCGTCGGGCTGGAGCGCCACTACAACATTGGCTATCAACGTCAGCCGCAGGTGCTGCTGGTCTGCGATGCGGGTAACGCGATGGTGCGGATGATTGAAGCTATTTTGCAGCGTAAATATCCGCAGGTAGAAATTGGCGCCACGCTCTCCCAGCGCGAGTACGAACAGCGGGCGACAGTGGCGGAAGATTTCGTCATCTCGACGGTACGTATTAGCGAAAAAGATAAACCCGTGATCACGATTGCGCCGTTCCCCACCGACTATCAGCTGGACCAAATCGGTAAGCTGGTGCTGGTGGACCGTACCCGCCCATTTATGCTCAACAAATACTTCGATGAAGCGCATTTCCGCGTGATAGACGCGCCGATGGATCGGCAAACCTTGTTTGCCGAGCTATGCCAGCAGTTGCAGCAGGAAGGTTTTGTTGATGCCGCATTCCACGCGTCGGTGGTGGAGCGTGAAGCGATTGTCAGCACCATGCTCGGCGACGGCATTGCGCTGCCGCACGCCTTAGGGCTGCTGGCGCAGAAGACCGTGGTGTATACCGTTATTGCTCCCCACGGTATCGCCTGGGGCGACGAAACCGCACACATCATCTTCCTGCTGGCGATCAGCAAAAGCGAGTATGAAGAGGCGATGGCTATCTACGATATTTTTGTCACTTTCCTGCGCGAGCGAGCGATGGCGCGCCTGGCGGCGACCCGCAGCTTTGATGAGTTTAAGGCGGTGGCGATGGAGTGCGTCAGCCGGTTTTAAACGGCTGACGAAAGCGATTAACGCAGGTGGTGAACCACCTGATTGCTGCTGCCGCGCCAGATCAGCGCCGGGTCTTTTAAATCCTGCACAAACTTACCGTCAACCAGCACGTTGATCAGGTCGACGACCTCCATCTGCGCGGCATTCAGTTCGTCAATCTTGTAGCCAGTCCATACCCAGATATCTTTGCCTGGGCATTCAGCGTGGATGCGCTTCACCAGTTTGAGGATCTCCGGCACATTTTGCGGATGCAACGGGTCGCCGCCGGAGAGCGAAATTCCCTGGCGCTTGACGCGGGTGTCGTTAAGGTCGGCGATGATGCGGTCGGCCATCTCGGCGGTGAACGGCTGGCCAGAGTTCACGCGCCAGGTGCTCTTGTTATAGCAGCCAGGGCATTCGTGAACGCAGCCGGCAACAAACAGGGTGCAGCGCGTGCCGGGGCCGTTGACGATATCAACCGGATAGTATTGATGGAAGTTCATTTTCGCGTTCCAGATTTTTGGCCGGTATACGGTCGTACAGCGAGCGGTAAAACGGTGCCCTCTCCCCTGAGGGGAGAGGGCTAGGGTGAGGGGATAAACCGCCCGGCCTTAACCGAGCTGCCCGTTACCCAGGTGCTTAACGCGGCGCTTCACTTCTTCCTGTTTACCGGCGTTGAACGGACGAGCATCCGGGCTGCCGAGGTAGCCGCACACGCGGCGGGTGACCGACACGCGAGCCGCGTCATGGTTACCGCATTTCGGGCAGGTGAAGCCTTTGCTGGTGCACTCGAACTCACCGGTAAAGCCGCACTCGTAGCATTCGTCGATCGGCGTGTTGGTGCCGTAGTACGGCACGTGCTGGTAGCTGTAGTCCCACACGTCTTCCAGCGCTTTCAGGTTGTGCTGAATGTTCGGATATTCGCCGTAGCAAATGAAGCCGCCGTTCGCCAGCGGCGGGTACGGTGCTTCAAAGTCGATTTTGTCGTACGGGTTAACTTTCTTCTCCACGTCGAGGTGGAAGCTGTTGGTGTAGTAGCCTTTGTCGGTAACGCCTTCCACCACGCCAAATTCGGCGGTGTCGAGACGGCAGAAGCGGTCGCACAGGTTTTCGCTTGGCGTGCTGTACAGGCTGAAACCGTAGCCGGTTTCCTCTTTCCACTGGTCAACGGCATCGCGCAGACGCTGAACGATCGCCACGCCTTTTTCACGCAGCATTTCGTTGTCGTACATATGCTGATTGCCGAACAGCGCGTTGATGGTCTCGTGGATACCGATGTAGCCCAGAGAGATAGAGGCACGACCGTTTTTGAAGATTTCTGAAACGTCGTCGTCGGCTTTCAGACGCACGCCGCAGGCCCCTTCCATGTAGAGGATTGGCGCGACACGGGCTTTCACCCCTTCCAGGCGAGCAATACGGGTCATCAGCGCTTTACGCGCCAGCACCAGACGTTCGTCCAGCAGTGACCAGAACGCGGCTTCATCACCTTTCGCTTCCAGCGCAATGCGCGGCAGGTTAAGGCTGATCACGCCGAGGTTGTTACGCCCATCATGCACCTGCTCGCCGTTTTCATTCTCCCACACGCCGAGGAAGCTGCGGCAGCCCATCGGAGTTTTAAACGAACCGGTGACTTTCACCACCTGATCGTAGTTGAGGATGTCCGGATACATGCGCTTGCTGGCGCACTCCAGTGCCAGCTGTTTGATGTCGTAGTTGGCATCGCCCGGCTTGTGGTTCAGGCCGTCGCGAATGGCGAACACCAGCTTCGGGAACACCGCGGTTTTGCGGTTTTTGCCGAGGCCCGCGATACGATTACGCAGAATGGACTGCTGAATCAGACGCGATTCCCAGCTGGTGCCGAGGCCGAAACCAAAGGTAACGAACGGGGTCTGGCCGTTGGCGGTATGCAGCGTGTTGACTTCATACTCCAGCGACTGGAAGGCGTCGTAGCACTCTTTCTCCGTGCGAGAACGAGCGTATTCTTCCGCGTTCGGAATCTGCCATTCGTTGGCGATTTTACGGTGCTTGTTGAAGCTTTCAGTGACGAACGGCGCCAGCACTTCATCAATGCGGTTGATGGTGGTACCGCCATAAATGTGGCTGGCGACCTGCGCGATAATCTGCGCGGTTACCGCTGTGGCGGTCGAGATGGATTTCGGCGGCTCAATTTCCGCGTTACCCATTTTGAAGCCCAGGGTCAGCATGCCTTTCAGATCGATCAGCATACAGTTGAACATCGGGAAGAACGGCGAGTAGTCGAGGTCGTGGTAGTGAATCACGCCGCGCTCGTGCGCCATGACCACGTCGTGCGGCAGCAGGTGCTGGCGAGCGTAGTGTTTGGCGACGATACCGGCCAGCAGGTCACGCTGGGTCGGGATCACTTTGCTGTCTTTGTTGGCGTTTTCGTTAAGCAGCGCCGAGTTGGTCTGCTCAACCAGACCGCGAATTTCCTGGTTCAGGCGGCCGCGCTTCTCGCGCTGGCTGTCGCGGTCATGGCGATATTCGATGTAGGCGCGAGCGAGCTGTTTGTACGGCCCGGACATCAGCTGGTTTTCAACGGCGGTCTGGATTTCGTTGATATCAACCTGCGACTGGTCCTGCATTTGTTGGCTAACGATTGCTGCGACGGTGGCGCAATAGTCTGCGTCATCGACTCCCGCTGCTTTAGCTGCACGCAGAATTGCTTCTTTGATGCGCTCTGATTTGAACGGCACTTTACAGCCATCTCGTTTCATCACATGCGGTGTCATGATCACTCCAATATTTATAAGAACAGGTTATCCACAGAGGTGGGAAAACAGCGATTGGCGTATTTACTCCATTAACCAATACTTTCCCCCGCGTGCGGCCCAGGTTATCCACATACCGGCTATCTTTTTCGTGATTCTCATTGTGCAATGATAGACGATAAATACCATATGTAGGGCCGGGACGCATTTTAAGTTCTATATGTAGTGATTTGCATCAAAGATGTTTGCGCTTTTATTGATTCAGAACAAAGTAAAAATGCAAGAGTACAGATGACAGGCGTTGAGGGTAATGTAAATTTTTATGCTCAAGAAGTGTCCAAAAAAGGACCGAAAAACAGCGGGATGCGAAGAAGCCCGGCAGCGGGGCGCTACCGGGCCGCGGAGGTTTAACGCTGTAGCCACCAGATGGCTTCAAACGGTCGCAGCGTCATCCCTGCTGGGGTGGCGTAGTTGCTCATCAGCACTTCGCCATCAGTGGAGCCCGCCGGTGGCTCCCAGTCCTGCGGCTCGCCGCTGAGGTTCGCGGCGACCAGCAGCGTCTGCCCCTGCCACTGACGGCGGTAACACCACAGCGACGGATGCTCCGGCAGCAGATCCTGGTAGTCGCCCCAGGTCAGCACCGGTTCGGATTTACGCAGTGCAATCAACTGCTGGTAGGCGTAAAACACGGAATCAGGATCGGCCAGCGCACCTTCAACGTTGATGTCGGCAAAGTTATGGCTGACGCCAATCCACGGTTCGCCAGTGGTAAATCCGGCGTTAGGGCTGGCGTCCCACTGCATCGGCGTACGGCTGTTGTCGCGGGATTTGCTGGCCAGAATCGCCAGCAGTTCGTCGGCATCGCGCCCCTGCGCCAGCAGCTCGTTATACATGTTGTGGCTTTCAACGTCGCGGTACTGCTCTATCGTCGTGAAGTGCGGGTTGGTCATGCCAATCTCTTCGCCCTGATAGATGTACGGCGTCCCCTGCATGCCATGCAGCACCATCGCCAGCATCTTCGCCCCCGTGATGCGATATTCACCTTCGTCACCAAAGCGGGAGACGATGCGCGGCTGGTCGTGGTTACACCAGAACAGCGCGTTCCACGCCCGGTTGTGCATGCCTTGCTGCCAGTGACTAAACAGTGATTTCAGCGCCACGAAATCCGGACGCGCCAGCGTCCACTTCTCGCCGCCAGGGTAGTCCACCTTCAGGTGGTGGAAATTAAAGGTCATCGACAGCTCTTTACCGTCGAGAGAGGCATATTGCTGACAGTTTTCGAGGGAGGTGGAGGACATCTCGCCGACGGTCATCAGGTTGCGCGGGGTAAAGACATCGCGGCTGAATTCCTGTAAAAACTCATGCGCTCGTGGGCCATCGGTATAGAAGCGGCGGCCGTCGCCCTGATGATCGTCCGGGAAGGACTGGTCTTTAGAGATGAGGTTGATAACGTCGAGACGCAGGCCATCGACGCCGCGATCTGCCCAGAACTCACAGACCTTTTTCAGCTCGGCGCGTACCGCCTCGTTTTCCCAGTTGAGATCCGCCTGCTCGGTGGCGAACAGATGCAGATAGTACTGCCCGCTGGCCGCATCCCACTGCCAGGCGTTGCCGCCAAATTTCGAACGCCAGTTATTCGGCGGGGTGTCCGGGGTACCGTCGCGCCAGATATAGAACTGGCGGTACGGGCTCTCTTTATTCAGCGATTCTTTAAACCACGCATGGTGGGTGGAGGTGTGGTTGAGCACCATGTCCAGCACGATACGAATGCCGCGCTGATGTGCTTCGGCAACCAGCTTATCAAAATCGTCGAGCGTGCCGTAAGAGGGGTCGATCTCGGTGTAGTCAGCAATATCGTAACCGTTATCCACCTGCGGAGAGACGTAGAACGGTGTTATCCAGAGGGCATCAACGCCGAGCTTTTGCAGATAGTCGAGTCGTGAGGTCACGCCGCGCAGATCTCCCGTTCCGCTGCCGGTCGTGTCCTGGAAGCTTTTCGGGTAGATCTGGTAAATCACGCCGTTTTGCCACCAGTGAGGTAGTGTATTCATTGGGTTGTCCTCGAATAAGAATCAGGGGCGCAAGTGCGCCCCGAAGAAGATGTGTTTACATGACGGGCAGCGTGCCCTGACTCTCTTTGCGCTTGTATACCATCATGGTCAGAATAATCGGCACGACCACGGCGATGATCATCGCGATGCTATAAACGCCCCAGAAGGTCGGTTTGATTGACAGGATGCCCGGCAGGCCGCCGACGCCGATACCGTTCGCCAGCACGCCGTACAGGCCGCACAGCAGGCCCGCGATACCGGAACCAATCATCGCGCAGAGCATCGGGAAGCGGTATTTCAGGTTGATCCCATACATGGCCGGTTCGGTGACGCCGAGGTAGGCAGAGATAGCCGCCGGAACGGAGATTTCACGCTCTTTAGCCTTACGACTGCAGATGATAATGCCGACGACGGCAGAGGCCTGCGCGATGTTCGACAGGGCAATCATCGGCCACACCGGGGTGCCACCCATGCTCTGAATCATCTGCATATCAATCGCCAGCGTGGTCTGGTGCACACCGGTAATCACCAGCGGCGCATACAGGAAGCCGAACAGCGCGGCGCCAATCGGTGCGAAGCTGCCGGTCAGCAGGTGACGCACGGCGAAGGCAACGCCATCGCCAATCAGGCGACCGAATGGCCCGATAATCGCGTGAGCAAGGAATACCGCCAGAATCAGCGAGCACACCGGTACGATAACGAGGTACAGGTAGTCCGGCACGATGCGCTTAAGGCGCGTCTCAATAAAACCGAGGGTCAGACCCGCCAGCAGCGCCGGGATAACCTGCGCCTGGTAGCCGACTTTAGCGATGGTAAACAGGCCGAAGTTCCACACTTCCGGCACCTGCTGACCCAGCAGATAGGCGTTCATCAGTTGTGGGGAAACCAGCGTCACGCCGAGCACGATGCCAAGGATCGGCGTACCGCCCATTTTCTTCACCGCCGACCAGCAGATACCGACTGGCAGGTAGAAGAAGATAGCTTCGCCAATCAGCCACAGGAAGTCATAGATGGTTTGCAGCGACGGGTGCATCTGCGCCAGCGTCTGGCCGTTGCTCATCGGCAGATCGCCGATCACGTTACGGAAGCCTAAGATCAAACCCCCGCTGATCAGTGCCGGCAGCAGCGGGAAGAAGATCTCCGCGAAGTGGGAGATCATCTGCTCGTGCCATTTCATGTTCTGGCGCGCCGCCTGTTTGGCTTGCTCTTTGTCCACGCCGGTCTGGCCGGTGGTGGCGAGCAGCGCCTGGTAGTAGTCGCCCACTTCGGTGCCGATGACCACCTGGAACTGCCCGGCGTTGGTAAAGCAGCCCTTCACCATCGGCAGTTCTTCGATGGCTTTCGGATTGGCTTTGGCCGGATCGTTCAGCACAAAACGCAGGCGCGTGATGCAATGGCTGACGGTGGCGATGTTTTCGCGTCCGCCAACCAGCTCGATAAGTTTATCGATGTTCTTTTGTTCTATTTTTTTGCTCATGATAGGGCCTTCAAACAGAGATAAGATCTCCCCGATAACCGCCAATTCAGACTGCCCTGGTATGGGTAACCTGACGGACTCAGGATATGAACAGTGAGTAATACGCTGAATATAAGCGTAGCGGGTTTACGCATTTGGGAAAATGGGAACGTTCCCGAAACGCAGCAAAGATCACATTAAAGCAGACTTTACGCTTAGGCGAGGAGGGCGGGGATCACTATCTGCTGCGGTTCGCGCTTACCGCCGATCAGGGCGATCAGTTGTTCTGCGGCGCGGCGTCCGGCCTCGGCATAGCCGGGATCGACGGTGATAATTTCTGGATGCAGGAACTTGGTCAGCGGGGTGTTGCCGACGCTCGCTAGCTGGACGCTCTCGATGCGCTGTTCCTGGAAATATTTGCTGACGCCCAGCGCCAGGGTATCGGTGGCGCAAATGAGCGCAGTGGTCTCGGGGGCAATGACCTCACGTGCGAAGTCGTAGCCCTGTTTCATCGCCAGGCCCGGTAGCGCGGCCATCGGCGTGAGCTGATGGCGCTGGCAAAAGGTCTGATAGGCATCATGACGGCGCTGTCCGGTGGTGACATCGCTCGGTGGTACCCCGAGGAAGCTGATATGGCGGTGGCCGCGTTCATACAGGCGCTGCATCAGCAGTGTGATGGCGCCGTGATCGTCATAGCAAACTGAGGAGAAACCGCTGGCATCGCGGGCCATCAGCACCAGAGAGGGCTGCCAGTTGGCCAGCGTCTCTTCGGTGACGCCGGTAAACCCAAACAGGATCACGCCATCGATATTGCGGCGCTTGAGCATCGCCAGATGTTCTACGACCTTTTCGGGCGAGAACTGGCTTTCCATCATGATGGGGTCGTAGCCCTGTTCGTAGAAGGCGGGCAGCATGGTTTGCACCGCCAGATTTTCCGACAGCGAATCCAGGCGAGTGACGATAATGGCGACCACTTTATCGCTTTGCCCGCGCATGGCGCGCGCGGAGCGAGAAGGGGAGAAGCCGTGCTGGAACATCACCGCTTCCACGCGCTCGCGGGTGCGTTCGCTGACGCCACTTTCGTTATTCAGCACGCGGGAGACGGTTGATTTGCCAACACCGCTCAGGCGAGCGATGTCTTTGATGGTCAGCCGATTTTGCATATAGTTGCCCCACGTGAATATTTTACCGTCAGACCCGATGGTTGACGTGCCGTTGAATTACCTGCCGTTATTATATCGCCCTAATAGCCACAAAACTTATGATTTTCTGCGTATAATGCGCGGCGTTTTCTACTATCAACCTTACCGGAGGCTTTATGGATCCCGATCCCACACCTCTCTCGCGCTGGAGAGTAACGTTCCGGTAAGTCAGTTTTGCGCTGCCTTGCCGATGATGTGAGGCAGTGACATTCCTTAATCATGTCCCTGCAAGATAAAAATTAAGTGCCTGTGCGGTACAGATTAGCTGTGCCCGTAGGCCTGACTGCGGTCGCGTCCGGCGACTGCAGGGGGATTTTGTATGCTGAAAAATTTAACCCGGCAGCTGTTCGCACAGCTTGGCCGCCACCTTCCGCGCCGTCTGGTACAGCGCGATCCGATGCCGACTCAGCAAAGCGTCGCCCATACGCCGATTCCATCCTCGCTCAGCGAGCACTGCCTGAAAATGGCCCGGCTCAATGAGCAGGAACTGTGGCACACCTTTAACACGCACCCGGAAGGGCTGAACGCGGCTGAAGTCGAGCAGGCGCGCGCCACTCACGGTGAAAACCAGCTGCCGGCTCAGCAGCCGCAGCCGTGGTGGGTGCATCTGTGGCTCTGCTACCGTAACCCGTTCAACATTCTGCTGACCGTGCTGGCCGCCGTCTCCTACGCCACGGAAGACCTGTTCGCCGCGGTAGTGATTGTGCTGATGGTGGGTATTTCTACGCTGCTGAACTTTGTCCAGGAAGCCCGTTCGACCAAAGCGGCGGATACCCTGAAAGCGATGGTGAGCAACACCGCGACGGTGCTGCGCGTCATCAATGACAAGGGCGAGAGCAACTGGGTGGAACTGCCTATCGACCAACTGGTGCCGGGCGATATTATCAAGCTTGCCGCCGGGGATATGATCCCGGCGGATCTGCGCGTGATTCAGGCGCGTGACCTGTTTGTGGCCCAGGCATCGCTGACCGGAGAATCCTTGCCGGTTGAGAAAGTGGCGCAGACCCGCGAGCCGCAGCAAACCAACCCGCTTGAGTGCGACACCCTGTGCTTTATGGGCACCAACGTGGTCAGCGGCACCGCGCAGGCGATGGTGATTGCCACTGGCGCCAACACCTGGTTCGGGCAACTGGCCGGGCGTGTGAGCGAGCAGGAGAGCGAGCCGAACGCCTTCCAGAAGGGTATCAGCCGCGTCAGCATGTTGCTGATCCGCTTTATGCTGGTGATGGCGCCGATTGTGCTGGTGATTAACGGCTACACCAAAGGCGACTGGTGGGAAGCGGCGCTGTTTGCCCTCTCCGTAGCCGTTGGCCTGACGCCAGAAATGCTGCCGATGATCGTCACCTCGACGCTGGCACGTGGCGCGGTGAAGCTGTCAAAACAGAAGGTTATCGTCAAGCACCTCGACGCCATTCAGAACTTTGGCGCGATGGACATTCTCTGCACGGATAAAACGGGCACCCTGACGCAGGATAAAATCGTGCTGGAGAACCATACCGATGTCTCCGGCAAGGTGAGCGAGCGCGTGCTGCAAACCGCGTGGCTGAACAGCCATTACCAGACCGGGCTGAAGAATCTGCTGGATACCGCGGTGCTCGAAGGCGTCGATGAGGCGGTGGCGCGCCAGCTCTCGACCGACTGGCAGAAAATCGATGAGATCCCGTTTGATTTCGAACGCCGCCGCATGTCGGTGGTGGTGAGTGAAAAGCCGGACGTGCACAAGCTGATTTGCAAAGGCGCGTTGCAGGAGATTCTCAACGTTTGTACCCAGGTGTATCACAACGGCGAAATCGTGCCGCTGGATGAGACCATGCTGCGCCGCATTAAGCGCGTGACCGACACCCTGAACCGTCAGGGGCTGCGTGTGGTCGCCGTGGCGAGCAAATACCTGCCGTCCCGTGAAGGCGACTACCAGCGCATTGATGAGTCTGACCTGATCCTCGAAGGCTATATCGCCTTCCTCGATCCGCCGAAAGAGACCACCGCGCCGGCGCTGAAAGCGCTGAAGGCCAGCGGCATTACGGTAAAAATTCTCACCGGCGACAGTGAGCTGGTGGCGGCAAAAGTGTGCCACGAAGTTGGGTTGGACGCGGGCGAAGTGATTATCGGTAGCGATATTGAGCACCTCAGCGATGACGAACTGGCGCAGCTTGCGGCGCGCACTACGCTGTTTGCCCGTCTGACGCCGATGCACAAAGAACGCATTGTGACCTTGCTGAAACGCGAAGGGCACGTGGTGGGCTTTATGGGTGACGGCATCAACGATGCCCCGGCGCTGCGCGCGGCGGACATCGGTATTTCCGTGGACGGCGCGGTGGATATTGCTCGTGAAGCGGCTGATATTATTCTGTTGGAAAAGAGCCTGATGGTGCTGGAGGAGGGCGTGATCGAAGGGCGTCGTACCTTCTCGAACATGCTCAAATACATCAAGATGACCGCCAGCTCGAACTTCGGTAACGTCTTCAGCGTGCTGGTGGCCAGCGCCTTCCTGCCGTTCCTGCCGATGCTGCCGTTACACTTACTGATTCAGAACCTGCTGTACGATGTATCCCAGGTGGCGCTGCCGTTCGATAACGTTGACGATGAGCAGATTCGTAAACCGCAGCGCTGGAATCCGGCGGATCTGGGGCGCTTTATGGTGTTCTTCGGGCCGATTAGCTCTATCTTCGATATTCTGACCTTCTGCCTGATGTGGTGGGTATTTAAGGCCAATACCCCGGAAATGCAGACGCTGTTCCAGTCCGGCTGGTTTATTGAAGGGCTGCTGTCGCAGACATTGATTGTGCATATGATTCGTACCCGCCGCATTCCATTCGTGCAAAGCCGCGCCGCCTGGCCGCTGTTCGCGATGACGCTGCTGGTGATGGCGGTCGGTATCGCGCTGCCGTTCTCACCGCTGGCAAGCTATCTGCAATTAGAAGCATTACCGCTGAGCTACTTCCCGTGGCTGGTGGCGATTCTGGTGGGTTATATGACGCTGACGCAGATGGTGAAAGGGTTCTTTAGCCGCCGCTATGGCTGGCAGTAATCCCGCGTATAACATCAAAAAAGGCAGCCATTGGCTGCCTTTCTTCATACTGCATCGAAATTAGCGACGAACGGCAATCGCTTCGATTTCAATCTTCACGTCTTTCGGCAGACGCGCCACTTCAACGCAGGAACGCGCCGGGAAGGTGGCATTGTGCTCGGTGAAGAACGCTTCGTAAGTGGCGTTAACGGTCGCGAAATCGTTGAGATCTTTTACGAAAACGGTCGTTTTTACGATATCGCCCACTTTCAGGCCCGCGGCCTCAACGATCGCTTTGACGTTTTCCAGCGACTGACGCGCCTGTGCGGACACGTCTTCCGGCACGCTGCCGGTTTTCGGGTCAACCGGGATCTGACCGGAAGTGATGATCATGCTGCCCAGGTCAACGCCCTGAACGTATGGGCCGATAGCTGCCGGTGCATTTTCCGTCGCAATAGTTTTGCTCATGATATCTCCAGATGAACTGCAGTAATTAGGTCGTAGCCATTATAGGGACGCCTAATTCCAATACCAACCGCAATTAGTTGGCCAGCACCACATAATGGGAAAACTCTTTTTCACAGTATTTGCATTTGAGTGCAACGTCATCGGCGCGTTTTTTCACTGCAAAGCTGGAGGAAACCGGCTCAGCGTGGCTGATGCAGTTGCTGTTTGGGCACACCAGCACGCTCTCAATACGATCCGGCAGGCTCGGACGCGATTTGCCCACCACTTCATAGTTGTCGATACGGTTCACGGTAGCCTGTGGGGCGTACAGCGACAGTTGGTTAACCTGCTCATCAGTGAGGAAGGTATTCTCAATTTTAATCAGATCTTTGCGGCCCATTTCACCGGACGGCAGGTTCAGACCGATGGTGATGCGCTGGTCAGTTTCGGTCAGCTTGAACAGCGTCAGCAGTTTAAAACCGACCTGTGCCGGGATGTGGTCGATCACGGTGCCACGTTTGATGGCTTCTACCTGCAATTTGTTGTCGTGTGTCATCGTCATTCCCTCTTACAGAGCCAGTTCGCTATTCAGTACCAGTGCCAGTAACGCCTGGCGGGCGAAGATGCCGTTGCCGGCCTGCTGGAAGTACCAGGCGTGCGGCGTCTTATCGACATCGGTAGTGATCTCGTCAATGCGCGGCAGCGGGTGCAGCACTTTCATATTGTCGCGTGCGCCGACCAGGTCTGCGGCGCGCAGGACAAACTGCGCTTTCACGTTGGCGTATTCGGACGGGTCGAGGCGCTCTTTCTGCACGCGGGTCATGTAGAGAATGTCGACCTCGGCCATCACCTCTTCAATCGCGCTATGCAAGCTCCAGGCGATACCTTTCTCGTCGAGCATATCGAGGATGTACTGCGGCATCGCCAGCGCGTCCGGGGCGATGAAGTAGAAGCGGTTACCGTTAAATTTCGCCAGCGCCTGGGTCAGCGAGTGCACGGTACGGCCATACTTCAGGTCACCAACCATCGCGATGTTGAGATTTTCGAGACGGCCCTGGGTTTCCTGAATGGTGAACAGATCCAGTAGCGTTTGCGTCGGGTGCTGGTTTGCGCCGTCACCGGCGTTGAGTACCGGAATACCGCCGGAGAATTCGGTCGCCAGACGCGCCGCGCCTTCCTGCGGGTGACGCATCACGATGGCGTCGACGTAGGTGCTGATGACGGAGATGGTGTCAGCCAGGGTTTCGCCTTTTTTGCCGAGCGAGGTGTTGGCGCTGTCGGAAAAACCCACCACGCTGGCGCCCAGGCGATGCATGGAGGTTTCAAACGAGAGGCGGGTACGCGTCGAGGCTTCGAAGAAACAGCTGGCAATGACCTTGTGCTTCAGCAGCTCAGGCTGCGGATTGGCTTTCAGTTTAGCGGCGGTCGCCAAAACCAGCTCAAGGTCTTCGCGGCTGAGATCGTTTATGGAAATGATGTGTTTTTGATACAGCGGATTAGCCATGTTTATCTCCTGACGACGGCGCAAAAAAAAGCCCCTTAAATAAGGGGCTTTACGAATACGGATGCAACGGAAAGGAAAAACGGCAGGCCAGCGTCTTTTTTCAGACGCGGTAAGACGCGATGTCGTACACACTGAACCATAATTCCTCCCGGCAAAACGGCTGGCATTATACGCAGCTTTGGTAAGGGATCAAGCGCTGAATTCACATTTTAATCAACGAAAACGATTCTCATAGAATGAGTATTCGCTTTTTATGCATTTAAATTCTTAGCGCCACTCGCCTGGCACAAACTGTGCGCTAAACCGGCAGGACCGCAATAACAGGGTAAAAAGTGCTGGTATGGTATCGCGAATTTACGTATAACAACTAAAAATTGAAACATCGTTTTATTTGTGGAGTCATCATGATTATTGGCAATATTCACAACGTGCAGTCCTGGCTGCCGGAAGAACTGCGTCAGGCGATTGCCTACATTAAGGCTAACGTTACCGCGGAAACCCCGGAAGGGAAATACGACATTGACGGCAACCGTCTGTTTTATATGGTTTCAGAAAACATGACCGAGCCATTTGCCGAGCGTCGCGCCGAGTATCACGCGCGTTACCTGGATATCCAGGTGGTGCTGAGTGGTCAGGAAGGGATGGCGTTCAGCACCCAGCCTGCGGGCAAACCGGACACCGACTGGCTGGCCGACAAAGACATCGCTTTCCTGCCGGAAGGCGTGCAGGAAAAAATGGTGGTGATGAGCGAAGGTGACTTCGTGGTGTTTTACCCGGGTGAAGTACATAAACCGCTGTGCGCTGTCGGCACGCCGGCGAAAGTGCGTAAGCTGGTGGTGAAACTGCTGGTTGCCTGAGAAGTCACGCCCTGACCGTCAGGCCAGGGCGTAGCCCGCTTATTGGCTCAGCGTCGCCACCATCACGGCTTTGATAGTGTGCATGCGGTTTTCAGCTTGATCAAACACGATGCTGGCTGGTGATTCAAAGACCTCGTCGGTCACCTCCATCCCACCGTGCATACCGTACTCAGCGGCCATTTTCTTACCCAGCGTCGTCTGGTCATCATGGAATGCAGGCAGGCAGTGCAGGAATTTGACCTGCGGGTTGCCGGTCAGTTTCATCATAGCGCTATTCACCTGATAGTCGCGCAGCAGCGCAATACGTTCCGCCCACTTCTCTTTGGCTTCGCCCATCGAGACCCACACGTCGGTATAGATAAAATCGGCCCCTTTTACGCCTGCGGCGATATCTTCCGTCAGCGTCACGTTGCCGCCGTTTTTCTGCGCCAGCGCTTTACACTCGGCCACCAGGCTCTCTTCCGGCCAGCACGCTTTTGGCGCGACAAGGCGCAGATCCAGTCCGGTTAACGCTGCGGCTTCCAGCATGGAGTTACCCATGTTGTTGCGCGCGTCTCCGGCATAGACCAACGTCATTTCGTTGAATGCTTTGCCCGGCAGGTGCTCCTGCATGGTCAGCAGGTCAGCCAGTAGCTGGGTCGGGTGGAATTCGTCGGTCAAGCCGTTCCACACCGGCACGCCGGAGTACTCGGCCAGCGTTTCGACCACTTCCTGGCCGTAGCCGCGATACTGAATGCCGTCATACATGCGGCCCAGCACGCGCGCGGTGTCTTTAATCGACTCTTTATGGCCAATCTGGCTGCCGCTGGATCCAAGATAAGTGACGCGAGCGCCCTGATCGTAAGCGGCAACTTCGAAAGAGCATCGGGTGCGGGTCGAGTCTTTTTCGAAGATGAGCGCGATGTTTTTACCGGTCAGGTTCGGCGACTCCGTGCCGCTTTTTTTATCCGCTTTTAGTTTTGCCGCGAGTTGCAGCAGCGTGGTGATTTCTGCAGGGGTAAAATCGAGTAATTTTAAGAAGTTCTTTTTATACAGAGTAGACATTTTTCCCTCACCTGGCTCAAGCCACTTATT